>JAQSXM010000375.1 GCA_029256645.1 Sporomusa sp.
AGAGAGGGCCTCTAAAACAAATATTCCGCCAACAAGCACCAGCAATAATTCCGTTTTAGTCAATACGGCTACCGCAGCAAGTGCTCCACCCAGTGCCAATGAGCCTGTGTCCCCCATAAACACTTTTGCAGGGTGCACATTATATCGTAAGAACCCCAGAGTCGCACCTGCCAGTGAAACGCAAAAAATTGCCAAATGTGGCTTGGCAAAAGCCATTGCAATTACAGCATAAGCAGTGGCAGCCACTGTGGTTGTGCCGGCTGCAAGACCATCTAGCCCATCAGTAAGATTTACGGCATTTGTCGTTCCTACTAAGACCAGAAAAATTAACACATAGTATAAGTAGCCGAAATCAACATTAACACCAATAACAGGCAGCCACAAGTCCGTACCACGACCAAAATAAGTAGTAGCAATATAGGCAAGTGCCACTGCCATAATAATCTGTCCTAAGAGTTATTGTCTTGCTTTCAAGCCAAGAGACCGTTTCAGAACTACTTTTATAAAATCATCAATAAAGCCAATCACACCGTGACCGAATGTGACAAATAACGCCAGTATGACTTCCGGATCATTGCCAACAAAAAATAACACCGGCACCAACAATGCCGTTAAAATGATTACGCCTCCCATTGTGGGAGTACCGGCCTTGGCCAAGTGCCGTTCCGGACCTTCCTGCCGGATACTCTGACCGAACTTTAGCCTTCTGAGTATCGGAATGACAATTGGACCAACAAGTAGTGCAATCATAAAAGCTAAGCCTGCTGCGAATAACAACTCCTGCATGGTAAACCTCCCCAACTACTAACCAAGCATTTCTAAAATCTTCTCCATTTTCATCCCCCGTGAACCCTTCAGCAAGATCGTATCTCCGGGCTGCAGGATGCGTTGCAACGCTGCCCCTGCTTCGTCGTGTTTCTGATACGATAGAGTTTCTTTAACGCCCGCTTCCCTCGCGGCTGCTGCGATATGCGCCGCTAGAGGACCCACTGTAACAACCGCATCAACACCACATTGACCAGCAGTCTGACCAATCCGCCGGTGTGCTTCAACTGCTACTTCCCCTAGCTCCAGCATATCCCCTAGCACTGCAATCGACCTGCCTGCAGCAACTTGCTGCAGCGTTGCGATAGCACCTGCCATAGACAGCGGGCTGGCATTATAAGCGTCATTAATAATGACATATTCTCCTACACGCTCAATTTGCTGGCGCATGGAGCTAGGCTGGAAATGGGCAAGCCCCGTTTGGATATCATCCGCCCTTAGGCCTAATTCCCAGGCAACAGCTACTGCAGCCAGTGTATTATAAACATTATGCAACCCAACCATCGGCAAACTCAATGGAAACGTTACGCCGTGACAGCGGCACATAAAAGAAGTCTGCAATCCTTCCGTCTCAATCTGATAAGCCTGAACTTGGCAGGGCTCATTCATCCCATAAAGGATAACACGCCCTGAAGCTTTACTGCTCATTGCCTGCACATATTTGTTATCCGCATTTAAAGCAACAAAACCTTCCGGGGGCACAGCTTCAACCAGCTCAGCCTTTGCTGCTGCAATATTATCTAACGATCCTAATAATTCAATATGGGTCTCACCAACATTTGTAACGATCCCGGCAGTAGGCTCTGCAATTTGTGCCAGCTCATCGATTTCACCAGGTCCGCGCATCCCCCTTTCCACAACTGCTACCTGATGTTCACTTGTCATATTTAGCAACGTACGCGGCAAACCAATCTCATTATTAAAATTAGCTTCTGTCTTCAGAACTCGCAGTTTGCTTGCTAATATAGCCGCAGTCAAATCTTTCGTGGTTGTCTTGCCGTTTGATCCGGTAATTGCAATAACAGGTATCTGAAAGCGTCTGCGGTGAAACTGAGCTAAATCCTGCAAGGCCTTTAGCGTATTTTCTACCACAATAACCGCAATCCCCTCCGGCAGTGCGACCACTTGCTTGCTGATAACCACTCCGGCTGCGCCTTTTTCTATTGCCTGACGAATGAACTCATGACCGTCAAAACGTTCACCAGTTAGTGCAATAAAAAGATTGCCAGGCTGTACGGTCCGGGTATCAGTACAAATCCCCTGAAACCGGGCTCCTTCCATGCCTCCCCGGTAAAGGCCTTTCGTAGCTGCACATACCTCAGCGACAGTAAAATCAGCCATTATCTCATCTCCCTAATAATGGAACGCGCCACTTCACGATCATCAAAATCAATTGTCTTATCCTTTAAGATCTGATACGTTTCGTGGCCTTTACCGGCAATAATGACAATATCACGCGGCTGAGCTACCTGCAATGCTTTAGCAATTGCTTGTTTTCTATCAATAATGACTTCATACCCTTTTCCGTTCTCCAGCCCTTGCTTGATTCCGGCCTCAACATCGGCAAGAATGGCAACAGGATCTTCCGTTCGAGGATTATCTGAGGTTGCAATTACTACATCACCATATTGAGCAGCCAGGCGTCCCATTATTGGACGTTTGGTTTTATCTCTGTCACCGCCGCAGCCGAAGACCACAATAATACGCTTTTCAGCAAACTGACGGGCCGTTTTTAAAATATTCTCCAGACCATCAGGAGTATGGGCATAATCGACAATAACCGCATATGGCTGCCCCTCATCGACCAGCTCAAATCGGCCGGAAACTGTACGGAATTCTTCCAACGCCTTATTAATGATAGCAGTTGAAATACCTTCCGCCCTGGCCGTGCCAATTGCGGCCAATGTGTTGTAGACATTAAACATGCCAGTAATTTTTAATTGTAACGGCATATGTCCAAAGGGACCGGTAACTGTAAATTGAACGCCCTCGGCTTTGACCGATACTTCCTGTGCTCTAATTGTACTCTGCTCGGCAGTACCATATGTTATAACAGGGCAGGTGCAATGCTGCAGCAACTGAACGGCTGATGCATCGTCCAAATTGATGACGGCATGTTTTCCCGCCTTTACGGCATGCGCATCCCCCAGCTGACTAAACAACTTGGCTTTTGCATCACGGTATTTATCAAAGGTAATATGAAAATCGAGATGATCCTGCGTTAAGTTAGTGAATACCCCGACATCGAATTCACAGCCCGCCGTGCGCCCCAATTCCAGGGCATGGGATGACACTTCCATAATAACGTAATCAATGCCTTCAGCAGCCATTTCAGCCAATGTGCTCTGCAGGTCAACAACATCAGGAGTTGTATTTTGTACAGGCAGCATTCTGTCTCCGATTAATATGTGAATCGTACCGATGAGGCCGACCTTATAGCCCGCTTCCATGAAAATACTGCGGATCAGATGTGTTGTCGTCGTTTTTCCATTCGTACCGGTTACACCAATCATTCGCATTTTGCGCCCCGGGTAATCATAGAAAAAAGGAACGATTACTTGCATTGCCTCACGACTGTCCGTAACTTTAATGAGGGTCATCCCCTCAGGAGCAGGCACATCTTTTTCTACCACTGCAGCCGTTGCTCCCAATTTATGAGCCTCAACGATAAAGTTGTGTCCGTCAACACGTGCACCTGTCAAACAGACAAATAATGTGCCAGGACCGACTTTGCGTGAATCCGCTGTAATACCTTCTATTTTTTGACCTGCTTCACCCAAGACTTGTGCCTCAGGAAGTAAAGCAAGCAATTCATGTAAACTCTTGGACATACTAGTTCCTCCCTTGCCTTTTCCTACCTATTATCTCCATTTTTACCAGTTTTAACCCGCTTTTGCTATTCAAAGAATACGTGGATAGACACTCCCGGCATTGCTTTGCTGCCCGGCGGCGGCTCTTGGCGCACTATGGTATTGCCGGTCCCGGCAGGGTTGATCATTAACC
>JAQSXM010000376.1 GCA_029256645.1 Sporomusa sp.
AGGTATCCCTTGCTCAAGGTTCTCCCGGAGCATTTCCATTGTTCCATTATAACCGAGTATCACCTCAAATCCGTTTTGCTTTAACCAATTTTCCATCTTATGGGGAGGTGTGCCCGGGTGTTCAGAGTCCATATCACCAGTCCCCATCTCCTGGGCGATGCGCATTTCGGTATCATGGTTCATCGAGTTATCATGTAGTATATTGTACCAATGCAAAAGTGACATAACGGCAGCCGGGCCGCAGGTATAATCAGTCGTCTGCTGATACCCTTTGACCCCAAGAGACAGGTAGTAAGGGTTGGGTTCCATTTCGTAATAATTGGCGGCGCCGGTTGAGTTTGGCGGTGGCAGGGCAGGTTCTTCCCCTGCTAACCTTGCCGTGCTAACACAGGCAAGGAAAGCTAAGCAGATCAACGTTGTCTTCCAACAGGCAACATTCACCAGTTTGATAAACATGCAACCCCTCCTTAATTATATGTATGCTTTTACATATAATTTGTAGCACCAGGAGGAGCAACTCCTGCCACAATCACGTGAAACCTTCTGTTACATCCGCCACACTACCAGGGCCTTGATCGATCTGAAATCTTGGGAATAAAAAAAAATTCCCGGCAATTAAGCCGGGGAATAACTGTGGTTGTAGACAAGTCCTGTTTAAATTATATCGTATTGCTTAGTAATGTAAATCGTTTTGTAAATATTGTTACTTCTGTTAATAAAGCTTGAGAGTCGCGGGACGGTTCTCCGACTCATTTATTTCGTTGCACAACATTTCTATCTATCCCTAATAACTTGCAATTTGACGTATTAATAGACTTGAAGCATTTTTAAGCTAGTGGTAAGGTGTCGACGAAGATTGATATTTGCCCTGGTTTTTAATTCTACAATTATATATGCTTTTACATATAATTGTAGAAGAGGGCGGCGAAGGGGCGTTAGGCCGAAATAGTCTGTCACACAACAAACTTATTAACAGCTTCTCTGAGGTCCGTCGCCAGTTTAGCCAATACCTGACTTGATGATGCAATTTCCTCCATTGATGCCGATTGTTCTTCGGTCGCTGCAGCCACTGTCTGAGCTTCTCCAGATGTTTTCTTACTCAAGTCATCTATTTGATTTACCGAATCGACAATTTGCCGACTGCCGTTAGCCATTTGCTTTATGGCTGAAGAGATTTCCCCTATTTGTCCTGATACCTGGGTAACAAGGGCAGTAATTTCCAGAAAAGCCTGGCCGGAGGCGTTAACTACTTCTGCACCCAGCTTTACTTCACGTGTTCCTTCATCCATGGCGATTACGGCTTTATTGGTATCACCCTGAATTTCGCTAATCAATTCAGCGATTTTCTTAGCTGCTTCTTGAGACTGCTCGGCTAATTTACGGACTTCTTCTGCCACTACGGCAAACCCCCGTCCCTGTTCACCGGCCCGCGCAGCTTCAATAGCGGCATTAAGTGCCAGCAGGTTGGTTTGCCCGGCAATACCGGAGATAGTATCAATAATTTGCCCTATTTCTTTAGACCGTTCACCTAAATTAGCTACAACGCCAGCTGATTTATTCACAGTCTGTTCAATATGCGCCATTTGGCTAACTGCTTTATCAACCGATTTATTACCTTCGTCAGCCTTTTCCATAGCCTGGGCTGATTGCTCCGACACTAGATTCACATTAACGGCGATTTGCTGAATATTATCTGACATCTGTTGTACGACTGCGGAAGTATTGTTTGCTACATTCAGTTGTTCTTCCGTCCTCTTAGAAACATCGGCAATGGAACCAGCTACCTGATTCGCTGCCTGCGAAGACTGGTGCGCGCTGGCGGTTAATTCCTCAGCCGAGGCTGCTACCAGTTCTGACGAAGTGTCAATTTTACGCACAAGATTACGCAGGTTATCTACCATGATTTCGAAAGCCCTTGCTAAGCGCCCCAATTCATCCTGGGAATTTACATTAATATTCGTTATGCTAAGATCGCCGCCGGCAATACGGTTAGCTACTCCTTCTAATATTTGCAGCGGTCTGGCAATACGCGCAGATACAACCAGGATAACAAGAATAGCTAAAATAAGTACTATGACAATAGTAATCAATGAAATCCAGGCAAAGGTTCTCAGTTGCGCCCTGGCCTCAGTAGTTGGAACAGTCACACCAATTGACCAGGAGGTTCCCGTAATTGGCGCGTAAGCCAAGTATTTTTCTATCCCCGCATAGTCATAACCGGCAATCCCCTTTTCGCCTTTTAGCATCTTTTCAACGGCAGCCTTTAATGGGGGGGTTGCATTTGGATCATTGTTAACATTAACTTTATTCATTATTTCTTTATTCGGATGAACAATAATCGTACCATCTGTCCGCAGAACATAGGCATAGCCAGTTTGTGCCACCTTTATACCGAGAATACGTTTTTCCACTTCTTCAATATTGATGGCTCCTGCTAAAATTCCGACAACGCGGCCATCGGCTTTAATCGGGGTAGCAATGACCACGACCAGCTTGCCGCTTGTCGGCGATATAATCGGATCTGTAATAAAAGTATTCCCCGCAATCGCACTGGCGAAATAGGGTCGACTTTTTGAGTTGCCGGTTATACCCCGGGTGTCAATGTAGTCACCGTTTGCATCAGTCCAAAAAATATTTTCATACAGCTTATTATTGTTAATTTCCGCGATAATGTAAGACACCCGGCTTTCACGACTGCCGTTAATCATAACGGGGGACCGGGAGATTGCCTCCAGTTCTTTCTTATGGCCCTCAAGCCACATGCCGACTGCTTCACCATTTGTCTGGGCCGTAAGCGCAATTTCATTCTCGACATCCTGTACTAGCATTTTTTGTGATTGCCAGAAGTTAAGCCCCGCCAGCACGCCAAGGGCGATAACAAATAAAGTGATAACTATAGCTGAAAGTTTTGCTTTGATACTTTTCATATTCAACATCTCCATTCGGTGTGGTCAGTGGTCTTTAGCATATATGCGCTTTCTGCTCATCGACATATATCATTGGTAATACTCCCTGCCTCCTTTCGGGTTTAACTCCTGATTCATGCAAAATCTATCTTTCTGTGCCTTAATGATATCTGCAGCAACTAGTTCTTCGCATTTGCTGCTGCTTGGGAATCGCCCCTTACAGGGCGGCACTGAAATAAATTAAAATGACAGACCTGTCTATGCAGGCCTGTCATTATCGATTTAGAACCGAATTTGCAACCTGGCAATCATAGGCGTACAGCCTTTAGACCCATGGCTTTGCGTCCTTGCCTTTCGACAAGTATGCCTTATATTTACTGTTTTAACCATTTTCAAATCATAAACTTGTCTATACAATTAATCGTTAAATAGATTATAGTGCTTTTACCGCTATTAGTCTACAGAATTATCAAAATAAGTCGAAAAAAGTAATAAAACTCAAAATAATGACAACTCAAAAGCTCCTTATAATAACAAAATCTAAGGAAACTTGTCTGTTTTGGCAGGTAAAGCAGGAATTAGCAAACAGCAAATAAGGATACGGCAAAAAAGATCCTGGCCACTAAACAGAACCCCATAAATACGAACATTGAAAAAAAGGCCTCCTGTCATAGGATTTTGCTGTCTATAACAAGAGGCCTTTTTTGATGTTCATTTTTCATGCCAGCAAATATTTCTACAAATATACAGAATTCGTTTCGTAAGCCTTCATAGCAATCGATGAAAGATAATTGGCTGGTCATCAGGCTACGGTGACTGTGGGCACGATTATAGAGAAAACCCGTGTTGACCTTACAAAATGGTTAGCCATGTATCTTGTTGCTCATGATATTACAAGGCCTATCCCGGACGTACGCCTGA
>JAQSXM010000014.1 GCA_029256645.1 Sporomusa sp.
AGGTAAAGTTTGACCGAGAGGAACTGTAGTGAGGGGTTAAATCCTATTAGCGAAATTCCCAGCAGGCGGGTGTGGGGTCAAAGACCAGGTCGGCTAAGCAGTGGTTTTTAAATTCATAAGGTGAGGGGATTTCGTTAATGGCTTTTCAGGACAGAACTCTTAAGTGCAAGGACTGTGGAACAGATTTTGTTTTCACAGCAGGGGAGCAGGAGTTTTACGCAGAAAAAGGTTTTGAAAACGAACCTGCCCGTTGTCGGGAATGTAGGGGTAACAGAAGACGTAGCCGTGATGGTGGCGAAGCTCAGACAACCCAACGGGAGATGCATGAAGCAGTATGTGCCGAATGCGGTGTAACAACTCAAGTTCCATTTAAACCTCGCAATGATCGTCCTATTTATTGCCGTGACTGCTTTATCGCCAAAAAAGAGCAATAGTACATATAGAATATATTGCGCCAAACAATGCCCGGAATTTAGTATTCCGGGCTTTTAGTTTTGCGAAAAAGGACGCTGATGGTGGACATCGTGGACAGATGTACTTTATTAATGCACTGAAATGCGTTTGTATATGTATACATGTTTAAAATGCTTGTCTAAATATACATAGAATCGTATAATCATTATAGATCTTTTAACAATTTATAAGGGGGTTACATACGTGTCTAAAAAACTGATTGCCTGGTCTGTTCTCGCTATGTTTGTACTGGTGTTTGGACTTGCCGGCTGTGGTCAATCATCCAAACCTGCTGAACAGCCTCAAGCCAAGGTGCTCAAGGTTGGCTCTGATACCGCGTTTGCTCCGTTTGAGTTCCAGGATGAAAAATCGAAAGATTATGTTGGCTTTGACATGGATCTGATCAAGGCTATCGGCAAACAAATGGGGATGGAGGTCCAGGTACAAAGTATGAACTTTGACGGGCTTATTCCTGCACTGGAAGCCGGTAATATTGATGCCACTATTTCAGCCATGACCATTACCGATGAGCGGGCTAAGAAGGTTAATTTCACCAAGCCATATTACAAATCCGGTCTTTCTATGGTGGTAAAGTCTGACAATAATACGTTGAAATCCTTTAAAGATCTTGAAGGCAAGCGCATTGCCGTACAAATTGGCACAACCGGTGCTGATGAAGCCAAAAAGATTAAAGATGCCAAGATCCGTGAGTTTAACACTGCCCCTGAAGCCTTTATGGAACTTAAGGCCGGTGGTGTGGACGCTGTTGTAAATGACCTGCCTGTTAACGAATATTATATCGCCCAGGCCGGTGGTAAAGATGCTAAAACTGTAGGCGATCCGCTTACTTCAGAAGATTATGGTATTGCAACCTCCAAGAAAAGCACTGAGTTAGCCGATAAACTCAATAAAGCGCTGGATGAACTTAAGAAAAACGGCGAGTATGAAAAAATCTACGTGAAATGGTTTGGCAAGAAACCTCCCCAGTAGCAGCTGGATATTGCAACGGCGCGATGTTTCGCGCCGTTTTTTATGTCTAAAAAACATATTGACACTCACTGCCTGTCCGCATATAATTGTCATGTGATTTTATGCAACCTTATACATTTTAATTAAGGGTGAGGAATTTGAATTTTGATTTTGATTTAATTATCAATTCGTTTCCGCTGCTCCTCCTGGGGGCCGGTGTTACCGTGCAGATTTCAGCAATTAGTGTTAGTTTTGGCCTGCTTATCGGGATGTTTGTTGGGATGGCTCGCCTGTCGCAGATCTGGGCGGTTAAAACACTTGCTTCCTTGTACGTGGACTTTATCCGGGGGACTCCGCTGCTGGTGCAGATTTTTCTGATTTACTTCGCCTTGCCGCTGGTGGTTGGACAGCGGATTGATCCGTTTATTGCCGCTATTACGGCCTGTAGTGTTAACAGCGGAGCCTATGTGGCCGAGATTTTCCGTTCTGGTATTCAGTCCATTGACAAGGGACAAATGGAGGCCGGCCGGTCACTGGGCATGACCTGGGCCCAGACGATGCGCTACATAATTCTGCCACAGGCCTTTAAGCGTATTATTCCGCCTCTTGGCAACGAGTTTATTGCCATGCTGAAGGATTCATCCCTTGTGTCGGTAATCGGCTTTGAAGAGCTCACACGGCGCGGACAGCTCATTATTGCCCGAACCTACGGCTCTTTTGAGATTTGGCTTACAGTGGCTTTTATTTACCTTGTTATGACCTTTACCATATCCCGCCTTGTGGATTATCTCGAGCGGAGGTACAAGACAGATGATAAGCATTAAAAATCTTCATAAAAAGTTTGGCAAATTGCATGTTCTCAAAGGCGTAAACACTCATATCAGCGAGCAGGAGGTTGTTGTCATTATCGGCCCCAGCGGCTCAGGTAAGAGTACACTGCTGCGTTGTATGAACTATCTGGAAGAGCCAACTGAGGGCGAGATTATTGTTGACGGTATTCCTCTTACCAATGAGGCGAATATAAATAAAGTCCGGGAAGAAGTCGGCATGGTTTTTCAGCGCTTTAACCTGTTCCCTCATATGACAGTATTGCAGAATATCTCGCTGGCCCCGATTAAAGTCCGAAACTTGCCGCGCGCTGAAGCGGAAAAGATAGCCAGTAATTTACTTGAAAAAGTGGGGCTTTCTGATAAGGCGAATGTTTACCCTGAGCAACTGTCCGGTGGTCAGCAGCAGCGGGTAGCCATTGCCCGGGCACTGGCGATGAAACCGAAAGTGATGCTGTTTGACGAACCTACCTCAGCCCTTGATCCAGAAATGATTAAAGAGGTTTTGGATGTAATGAAAACCCTGGCCAATGAGGGCATGACTATGGCTGTTGTTACCCATGAAATGGGGTTTGCCCGCGAGGTGGGTGACCGGGTACTCTTTATGGATGAAGGCAGGATCGTTGAAGAAGGTACACCGGACGAGGTCTTTTTGCACGCCAGGGAAGAACGGACGCAGGCTTTCCTCTCGAAGATACTATAGGCACAAGGTGGTCGCGTTGACATTGCTGTAAATATATGTTATACTTCCACTTGTGACTGCAAAAAGGCAGTCTGTAGTTTATCTTAGGAGGAGTTTCACATGATTGGTAAAGTTAAGTGGTTTAGCGCAGAAAAAGGTTACGGATTCATTGAGAGAGAAGATGGCGGCGACGTATTCGTACACTTCTCGGCTATTCAGGATCAAGGTTTCAAGACCCTGAATGAGGGCCAACAAGTTGAATTTGAAATCGTTGATGGTGCTCGCGGACCGCAAGCCAGCAACGTTTATAAAGCTCAATAAGAATATAAACCACACATAAATTATACCCGGCGATATTTATATCGCCGGGTTTTAATTTTATTTAAACCAGGGCAAATGAAGAAGTTTCGGGAATTGTGTAAAAAAATCTGAACAAAAACAGAAAGTATGATTTTTTAGACAGGAATTTTTAAAAAAATAGGGAATATTAAATATATAGGATCTAGGAAAGGGGATGGGTAGTATGGCAATTACAGTACGTGGAAAAAATATCGAAATTACAACAGCACTAAAAGATTATGTCGCCAAACGCGTTGGTAAAGTCACTAAGTATTTTGACGGTGCCAGCATGGGCGAGATTACTGCAATCCTCACTGTTAATAAAGGCCGGCACATTGTTGAGGTTACTGTGCCCATCAATGGAATACTTCTCCGGGGCGAAGAATCTACAGCAGATATGTACACCTCCATAGACCTGGTCATTGAGAAACTAGAAAAACAAATTGAGAAATATAAAACTAAACTGTCCCGCAAGTTAAAGAGCGGCAGCTTCAAAACAGATTTGATACCGGCTGCAGCGCCAGCCCAGCCAGCCAGCGAAGACGAGTTTTCCATTGTTAAAACCAAGCGGTTTGCTGTTAAACCGATGGATGCCGACGAAGCTGTTATGCAGATGAATCTAATCAACCATGATTTCTTTGTTTTTATGAATTCAGATACTGAGGAGGTCAATGTCGTATACCGTCGTAAAGATGGACAATACGGTTTAATTGAGCCTGAGTTCTAATGTGTATATTCCGCATTAAAGAAGTTTGCAGGCGCAGGCGGATGATGCATTGACAACGCTCCACCGCTGGCGCTTGACTTCCGCTTTTGCCAACACACCACCCGCCTGCAAAACTTTATCGCGTTGTATACAGAAAAGAACGAGCCGGGTATATATACCCGGCTCGTTTAAATTTGCCGCTGTGTCCGCAGCTCCGAGCGGCGTTTAATAATAATCTCAGCTAGTGATGCCGACTCCATTTCCAGTGCTTTTTGAGCAAACTCCTGTCTGGTAAACAGACCTTTCTCGATTAGGAGTTCAATTAATACCGCGATTGCCAGTGTGTTTTTGTAATCGACATCTTTAAGGTCAGCAAGTTGGCCGGCAACATCTAATATATTCAGAACATCATGACTCATGATAACCCTCCCACAGGGACGAAACCCTTACACCTTTTATCCGATGACTAACCCGCTCTAAGATTCCCGTCTTTCTATAAATGGGAGTTAAGAGCGGATAAGTCCCTGGATAAGTGCGACTTAGCTTCAGATGGGGGGTTAAAACCCCAGCTGAAGCTAAGTCTACTTTATTAATAGTATGCACGACCAGGCCTAAAATTAAACCATTTAATGGATAATTTCATGAGAGTGAAATAAATAACTTGTTCAGATTATTCCAATATTTATTGACAAGTTTTACATTATAATTTACAGTTATAGCATGTATTTATATTTACTATGGTTATCATCACAATCTTCATGTTCCAATTTTCACAAAGTCCGTTGTTTTAAGAAGGACTAACTATTTAATTTCATGGTGAGGAGGTTTTGTCTTGAAAGGTTTTCAATCACAGGAGTTAACCCGTATTATTGAAATTGACCGCAAGACATGTAAAGGCTGTGACTCGTGTAAGGCATTTTGTCCAACTGACGCTATCGAGGGCAAGTATGGGGCAATACACAAAATCAACAGCGAAAAATGTGTTTCTTGTGGTCAATGTCTTGTCAACTGTCCATTTGGGGCTCCCCAGGATACTGTTGACGTCGTGGATCAGGTTATCGACAAGCTTAAGAACAAGCAAGTCACTGTTGTGGGTACAATTGCGCCAGCGGTTCGTGTCGCAATTGGTGAAGAGTTTGGGATGGAGCCAGGCAGCTTGATTACCGAGAAGCTGTATGGTGCCATGAAGCAGGCCGGTTTTAAGGTTCTTGATACCAACTTTACTGCCGATCAGACGATTATGGAAGAAGGTATGGAGCTTATTGCCAAAATAAGACACTATGCCCTGGGTGAACCATCAGAACATCATTTGGGACCGTTGCCCCAGTTTACTTCCTGCTGTCCGGCGTGGGTCAGGTATGCCGAGCTGTATTACCCGGAACTGCTGCCTAATATGTCATCTGCCAAGTCGCCGATGATGATGGCCGGCGCGCTGGCTAAAACCTATGGTGCGACTGAGGTGTGGAAGGTAAACCCTGCAGACATATTTATGGTCGGTGTTATGCCCTGTACTGCCAAAAAGTTTGAGGCTTCGCGCCCTGAGTTCCACAGCGCCGCCCACTACTGGCAAACCCAGGGGAAAACAGGTGAGTATCCCGATATTGATGTAGTTCTCACAACAAGAGATTTGGCGCGTCTGTTCAAGAAACTGAACATTGATGTCAAAACTGTTGCTGAATTTAGTGATAAAGACAACCCGCTGGCTCAGTATAGCGGTGCCGGTACAATTTTTGCCAATACCGGCGGCGTAATGGAAGCAGCCTTACGGACTGCCTATTTTGTCATTACCGGTAAAGAGCTGGATGTCCTGGAGTTTAAACCTGTGCGGGGCCTCAAAGGCGTAAAAGAAGCCAGTGTTACCATGAAAGATATCAAGACAGGCAAAGAGGTTACGCTTAAAGTAGCTGTTGCCCATGGTACTAAAGAGAATGTAAAACCGCTCCTGGATGAGGTTAAAGCCGGCAAATCACCATACCACTTCATCGAAATAATGAACTGTCCCGGCGGCTGTGTCAACGGTGGTGGCCAGCCGATTAATCCAATGGGCACTTCATGGCTGGATAAAGCCAAGGCCGTACTGCCTTGGGCATAAGGAGGGAACACTATGGCTCGGTATGATTATGTAGAAAAAGCCGTCAAGGTTTCGCGGCGTGAATTTTTAGGGATCGTTGGCGTGGCAGGCGCTGTTCTTTGGACCGGTGCGTATGTCGCCACTGATCTGGTGCAGGACCGCAATAAGTACATTAAATTGCGGGCACAAGGGATTTATAAAGATGATGAGAAAGCAAAAATCCGTCAAAGCCATAATAATCAGGCGGTTACCGATGTGTATAAAAAGTTTGCCCACAACCCGCTCAGCCATCTGGCCGAGGAACTCTTTCATACTAAATATGTAAATCGGACTAAGTTGGTGTAGGAGGGATATACTGATGAGCCATCATGATGAACACGGCCCGCGGGTATTGAAACACCCACTTATCTCGCGGCTATTTCACTGGGGTTTGATTCTCGGTTTTTTACCGGCGGCAATCACCGGATTTTTTGTCTGGCTGAAGCCTTTCGGTGATGATATGCAAAACCTGATTATGCAGATTCATATTGTCGGTGCCAGCATTCTTACTATATCCTGTATACTCTATACGATTTTTGCCTTAGACCGGGTTGTTGCCTTTACCCGGCGCATATTCTCCTGGAATGACAATGATGTCAAATGGCTGATGGTTTGCGGCGGCTATCCGCAGAAGATGCTGTTAGGCAAAACCATCCCTGTAGCCCCCATGGGTAAAATGAACTCCGGTCAAAAGCAAATGGGTATTATGATGTTTTTTGGTGGTATTATCCTGATTGTTACCGGCTGGGCGCTGTATGCGTTTTTGCCTGTAGCACCGAAAGCAGTTATGTACTGGTTTGATATGTTCCATCTGGTGATCGGGGTCATCCTCGGTCTGGCAGTATTCGCCCATATCTTTCTTGGTATCTATAACTGGGGTGAGTTCTTGTGTATGTTTGGTGATGGAACGCAGACGGTTGAGGAAGCTGAACATCATAACCCTGTGTGGGTAGCCAACGAAATTGAGCCGGTCAAAGGCGGTCAAACCACTGTCCCTGGCCAGCATCAGGCAGGCTAAATAGTAGTTTAAGAGAGAGATTGCTTCGCGATGCGGGGTGATCTCTTTTGTTGTTTCCCGGCTACCCAATTTTTGACTTTATCCAGGGAATCTGTTAAAATCATATATTAGGCACATACTATGCCTATGACCGTTTTAAAACGGTCTAAACTTTGTAATTAGAGTTTATTGTTTTGCCGGGGAGTTGATGATTTGTTTAAATTTTTGAAAAACTTATTTGGTGATGATAACGAAAAAGAGATTAAACGCATGATGGTGCTTGTTGAAAAAATCAATGCGTTTGAACCCGAGCTTCAGAGCATGAGTGATACCACGCTGACTGCCAAGACGGGTGATTTTAAACGCCGTCTTGATAAAGGCCAGACAATTGACGATATCTTGCCGGAAGCGTTTGCTGTGGTGCGGGAAGCATCACGCCGCGTGCTGGCCATGCGTCATTTTGATGTGCAGATGGTCGGTGGCATAACACTGCATGAGGGTAAAATTGCCGAGATGCGTACAGGCGAAGGTAAAACACTGGTAGCTACCCTGCCGGTGTATCTGAACGCACTAACAGGCAAAGGGGTGCATGTTGTTACCGTCAATGACTATCTGGCGCGACGCGACAGCGAGTGGATGGGAAAACTATACCGCTACCTTGGCTTATCTGTTGGTCTGATTGTTCACGGTCTTGACTTTGATGAGCGCAAGCTGGCTTATAGCTCTGATGTTACATATGGTACGAATAACGAATTTGGTTTTGACTATCTGCGGGATAACATGGTTATTTACCCGGAGCAAATGGTGCAGCGGCCGCTTAATTACTCAATTGTCGATGAAGTTGACAGTATTTTAGTTGATGAAGCGCGGACACCGCTGATTATTTCCGGTCCTGGTGAAAAGTCGACAGACCTCTACTATGTGTTGGCCAAGGTTGTGCCAAAACTAAAAGAGGGCGAAGACTATACCATTGATGAGAAAGCCCATACGGTAGCCCCTACCGAGGCCGGTGTGGCTAAGGCGGAGAAACTGCTTAATGTACAGAACCTCTATGAGAGCGAAAACATAGAGATGTCCCATCACTTTAATCAGGCCCTCAAGGCCAGTGCCCTGATGAAACGCGACCGCGATTATGTGGTTAAAGACGGCGAAGTCATCATTGTTGATGAATTTACCGGCCGGCTTATGTTTGGCCGCCGCTATTCCGATGGTCTGCATCAGGCGATTGAAGCCAAAGAAGGCGTGAAGATTGAACGGGAAAGTCAGACTCTGGCGACGATTACCTTCCAGAACTACTTCCGCATGTATAAGAAATTAGCCGGTATGACAGGTACCGCCAAGACCGAAGAGCCTGAATTCAGGAAGATCTATAATCTTGATGTTGTCGTTGTTCCCCCTAACCGGGAGATGCAGCGGCAGGATTTTCCCGACATTATTTATAAAACGAAGCGGGCTAAGTATAAAGCGGTTGTTAACGAGATTGCTGAAAAGCATAGCAAGTCCCAGCCGGTTCTTGTCGGCACTACCTCGATTGTTCAGTCCGAGGATTTGTCGGCGATGCTCAAGAAAAAGGGTGTTCCCCATAATGTACTGAATGCCAAATATCATGAAATGGAAGCGCAGATTATTGCTCAGGCCGGCCAGGCCGGGGCTGTGACGATTGCGACAAATATGGCCGGTCGTGGTACTGACATTGTCCTTGGGGCCGGTGTATCCGATTTGGGCGGACTGCATATTATCGGTACTGAGCGGCATGAGAGCCGCCGGATTGATAACCAGCTGCGTGGCCGGGCCGGCCGTCAGGGCGACCCCGGATCATCCCGGTTCTACCTGTCGCTGGAAGACGATCTCATGCGCCTGTTCGGCTCAGATAATATTGCCGGTATTATGGATAAGCTGGGAATGGAAGAGGATGAGCCGATTGAACACGCGCTGATTACCCGCTCTATTGAGCAAGCCCAGAAAAAGGTCGAAGCGCGTAATTTTGACATTCGTAAATATGTGCTTGAATATGATAATGTAATGAACCAGCAGCGTGAGGTTATCTATAGCCAGCGGAAGAAAATCCTGCTAGGTG
Organism: Sporomusa sp.; assembly: GCA_029256645.1. Next base: position 9,161 of record JAQSXM010000014.1, read on the forward strand.
ATAACCTGAAAGACAACATCTTTAATATGATTGAAAAGCTTATTGATCATGGGATGGATCTGTATGCCAATGAAAAGATATACCCGGAGGAATGGGATTACGCCGGGCTTATTGAGTATTGTGAGGGCTTCTTTGCCCCTGCCGGTGAGCTTAAGGTCGATGTACTTGATACGCTGAGCCGCGAAGAGCTTAAGGAAGAGCTTATGAAATCCGCCGATACTGCCTATAGTGGCCGTGAGGCCCTGTTTGGCCCGGATAATATGCGTGAGCTTGAAAAGGTTGTCATGCTGAAAACGGTTGATGCCAAATGGATGGATCACCTTGATGCCATGGAGATGCTGCGGCAAGGTATTGGGTTACGGGCCTATGGGCAAAAAGATCCGCTTATTGAGTATAAGCTCGAAGGCTTTGACATGTTCCAGCAAATGATTGAGCATGTGCAGGAAGATATTGTCCGCTATATATTCAGGGTCAATATCATTTCCCAGGCGCAGCCTGAAGACCATTTACGCGGAGCCCACACCAGCCGTGGCGGCGAAGAGGGCGACGAACAGGCCCAGCCGGTAGAACCGGTCGTTAATGCCGATACCACAGGCCGCAATGAATTGTGTCCCTGCGGCAGCGGTAAAAAGTATAAACGCTGCTGTGGGTCTAAATAGGAGAGTGAGAGTATGCTTTTAGAAGACTTACGCGGGTCAATTGAGACCCTGGCCAAACGGCTTGAGGAAATGAGGGCTTCTCTTTGACGTTGCCGGTAAATCGGAACGAATCGAAGAGTTAGAAGATAGAATGAGCGACCCCACCTTCTGGGATAATCCGGAGGAAGCCCAGAAAACTGCCCAGGAGGTTACCCGCTTAAAAGACAGTATCAGCCAGCACCATGACCTGGCTGTCCGCCACAGCGATATGGCCATATTATGGCAGCTGGGGATGGAAGAGGCTGATGAGAGTGTTTACCCTGAGGTAACGGCTGTCATTACCGGAATTGAGCAGGAGCTGGCACAGGTTGCGCTTACACTGATGCTGTCAGGTGAATATGACGGCAATAATGCCATTTTGACCCTTCATGCCGGTGCCGGTGGTACCGAGGCTCAGGACTGGGCGCAGATGCTGCTGCGGATGTATGTTCGCTGGGCTGAAAAGAGAAACTATAAGGTAGAAACGATGGATTTTCTGGCAGGTGATGAGGCCGGGGTAAAAAGCGTTACCCTGATGATTTCCGGCACCAATGCCTATGGTTATCTAAAAGCGGAAAAAGGCGTACACCGCCTTGTCCGCATCTCTCCGTTTGATGCCAGTGGCCGCCGTCATACCTCGTTTGCTGCTGTCGATGTCATGCCTGAGATTGATGATTCAGTGGAGATTAATATCAATCCGGTTGATCTGCGGGTGGATACCTTCCGGGCCAGTGGGGCCGGCGGGCAGCATATTAATAAAACTGATTCAGCCGTACGGATAACACATCTGCCGACAGGGGTTGTTGTTCAGTGTCAAAGTGAACGGTCCCAGATTCAAAACCGTGAGCAGTGTATGCGGCTTCTGCGGGCCCGGCTCTTTGAGCTTGAACGGCAGAAACAGGATGACAAGAAGGCCGAATTAGGCGGCGAATATCAGGCGATTGAATGGGGCAGCCAAATTCGTTCATACGTTTTTCACCCCTATAATCTGGTAAAAGATCACCGCACCGCGGCAGAGACCGGCAATGTTCAGGCCATTATGGACGGGGAAATAGATCTGTTTCTGGAAGCCTATTTAAAGAGTGATTTGAATTCCCAAAAATAAGGTGAGATTGCTCAAAGGGGGCGTAGGACATGAAGCGCCTGACAACAATCATTCTGTTTGTCACCATGGTGTTGGCTGCTGTCGAGATTGTGCTGCCGAAGGTAGTATCTGATGCTGTTGCCCAAGGTCTGCGTGACCTGACAGGCAGTAAGCAGGTAGTCGCCAAGGTGGATAAAAGCCCGGCTATCTTTATGCTGGGCGGAAAATTCGACCGGGTATCGGCAGACGCCAGTGACGTCAAGACCGATAAGATAACCTTTCGCAATATGCATATTGTGTTAACAGGCGTTGCTGTCGATCTTCAGTCATTACTTACTAACCGGACACTGGTGCTCCAGCGGGTTGATGATGCCGTTGTTACGACCACGATTACCCAGGAAGAGCTGGCGACATTCTTGAACAACTCGGTAAAAGGCGTCAAAAATGCTGTTGTTGCTATTACACCTGGTAAGGTGGAGGTTAGCAGCGTTTTGACCCTGGGCGGGATTGCCCGGGTCGACGTCAAGCTGGAAGGCCGGATTGCCGGTGACCGGGAAAAGCACAGCATTAAGTTTGTTACCGACCGGTTTTGGCTTAATAACACCCCTGTCGGTAATATCGGCGGCTCACTTCTGACTGAGGTGCAGTTGCTTGACCTCAAGAAACTGCCCTTTGGTGTTAATGTGCGCGATATTGTCATGGAACAGGGGCAAGTCATTATCTATACAGATAACCGGACCTAGTATTTAGTGTAATTCAGTTGAAAAGGCATTTAGCAAGCCGTTTCAAAAAGGGTGGAGAGATTTTGACAACCTTTACATATAACAAGCTGCTGGTTGGTCTCATTATTATTGGGCTGCTAGCGGCAGTTGCGGTTGACTGGCAGCGGCACACGGTGGAACAAGCTAATTCCACCGTGGAGTTGGTCATGGAGTATGAAGACCTTGTGGAACTGGCGCAAATCGAAGGTATTCAAACTGAGAGCCTGCTTACCAGGTTTAAGGCCGCAGGCATTACTTCATTAGCTGTATATGAAACCACTCTGGAAAAGCTCAATAAAAATGGCAAGGTAACAGCATTGCCAGGTGCAGATATTCTCCACCAAAATCGCACAGGGACCCTCACAGACCCATTCTGGCACAGCATGATTGCCGGGGGGAAGATCGTGGCTGAGGATGTGTATGTTGTCGGCCAGGATAAAAAGGTTTTTATGGAAGTGCGGAGCGATTTAGAGCGGCGTTTGGGCCCAGGCAGGGTCACCCTGCTGGCAGAAGGCGACCGGCCGGTTCTGGCTGCTAAAGGCAATTTTGAAAAAATGGTCAAATGGAATTTGGGTCTGCCAACAGACGAACTGGCTGCTGTTGATAAGCTCGGTTTTTATGTAGTTCCCCGCCCGACTAACTATACCAAAGTAACCCCGGCTGATGTTAATTCAGTGTTCAGCCGCTTATCCGGGATTAATAATCTGAGTGCGATGATTTTCGTCGGTGATGAAATCCTGGGTTACCCTGATTTGCTGCCCCTTACTGCCAGTAATTTTAAAGAACGTAACCTGACACTGGCAATGATTGAACACCCGCTGCAACTACAGTTTTTTAAACAGGAGGGTCTGACTGAACTGGCTGCAGCCAATAACTATCAGGCCGCGCGCGTGTATACCATTCCTAAGGATGAACAGCCTAAACTCAAAGTGGCTGAGGCCATTCAGCGCTGGGCGGTAACCGACCAGGAACGTAATATCCGGATTAATCTTATGCGTAAGTATGATAAACCTGAGCCGGGCAAGACCCTCATTGAGACCAATCTGGATTATGTATCCGGTGTAAAGGCCGAGTTGGCGGCAGCAGGTCTTACTACTGGCCGGGCAACTACCTTTAAACCTTACTTCCCGGCACCATGGCTGTTAGCTGTTATTGTACTGGGGGTAACAGCAGCCGGGGTGCTTTTCTTGTCGCTGATTGTTCCGTTTGCTGCCCGTTGGCAGTACGCGCTTGTGGCGCTGCTGGCAGCAGTATTGATATTCCCTATACTTAAGGGTGGGGGAACACTGAGCCGCCAGATGGCCGGTTTGGCCAGTGCCTGTATTTTTCCGGCGCTCGCGATGACCTGGCAGCTTGACCGCTGGCGTTCCCGGGAGTTAGCCGGGGATTTCGGGCCTTCTACCGGCATTGGGCGGATTATTACTGCCGGTGTAGGCGCGCTTGTTGTTACAACCCTGTTGTCATTAGTGGGTGGACTGTATTTAGGGGCTGTACTCAGTGATGTGCGCTTTTTCCTGGAGATGGAGATATTCCGGGGGGTAAAGCTGACGTTTGTTGCACCGCTTATTTTAGTAGCCATCACGTATCTAACCAGGTATAATCTGTTTGAACAGGTTAAATCTGTTGATGCCCGCGGGTTATGGCGCCAGGTTGTTACAATCCTAAACTATCCGGTGACCATTAAATCGTTGCTGTTTGTTGGTGCGGCTGCTTTTGCTGCGTGGGTATTTATCGGTCGTTCAGGGCATACTGCCGGTGTACCTGTGCCTGCAGCTGAGCTGAAACTCAGGGCACTGTTAGAGCAGCTTATGTATGCACGTCCGCGGGGGAAAGAGTTTCTAATCGGTCATCCCGCGTTTTTATTAGCGGCCATGGCCGTATATCGTCAGTGGCCAAGGCTTATACAATTCATTTTAGTAATAACGGCTACCATTGCCCAGGGGTCGCTTGTTGAAACGTTCGCGCATTTGAGGACGCCAATCTTCATGTCGGCGGTCCGGGGCCTGGATGGCTTGGTATTAGGTGCAGTGGTTGGCGCGGCTGCGGTTATCGGTGTGTACATAATCCAAGTCGTAATCGCCCGTTTGGGAAGGAGTCCGGCAGTTCATGAATGAAATTGTTGTTTCAGGCTATTATGGCTTTGCCAACGCCGGTGATGAGGCCATGCTGGCAGCCATGATTGAGGCTTTGACCGACATTGACCCCAATATCCGGATCACCGTTATCTCCGGTGATCCGGACGATACCAGGCGGCGGCATGGCGTAGAGGCTGTCTATCGCCTTAATTATCCGGAAATTGCCAGGGTTATGTCGAAAAGTCAGCTCTTAATCAGTGGCGGCGGCAGCTTGCTCCAGGATGTGACCAGCGACCGCAGCCTCTACTATTATCTCAGTATTATGATGCTGGCTAAAAAGCTGGGTAAACCTGTCATGCTGTATGCCCAGGGTATCGGTCCGGTACAAGGGGCACTGGCACAGGGCGCGATGCGTTATATTGGCAATATGGTTGACCTGATTACTGTCCGTGATGATGGCTCCTATGAGGAGCTTAAGCGGCTAAAGGTAACGACGCCACCTATCTATATAACCGCCGATCCGGTGTTGGCTATGCATCAGGTTGACCGGCAAATTGGCCGCGCAATACTGAAAAAACACGGGCAGGAGGGTGTGGCTCCCTTAATTGGCATCTCAGTCCGGGAGTGGAAGGACTGGAGTCATTTTAAACAGGTGATGGCCCATGCTGCCGACCAGATGATTGAGGAATTGGGTGCCAGGGTGGTATTTATCCCCATGCAGTGGCCTGATGATCTCAGTGTTTCAAAAAAAATCGCCAGCCGGATGAAAAATAAGAGCGGCGTGCTGCCTGGTGAATATACTACCAGTGAGCTGCTTTCCCTTGTCGGCAATCTGGATCTGTTAATTGGTATCAGGCTGCATGCCCTTATTTTCGCCGCTGTTATGCATGTGCCGATGGCCGGTATATCCTATGACCCTAAAATCGACCGTTTTCTTGAAACCATTGGGGAACGGCACTGCGGCACACTCAAGACCGTAACTGCCGGCAGCCTGATGGCCAGAATCCGCGAACTGTGGGATGAACGTAAGCAGCCCAATAGCGAGCGGGTAGAACACATCAATATTTTACGCAATAAAGCTTTTCAAAACGCCGAACTCGCGCTCAGCCTGATAAAGTGAGACATAGCCGCTCTTAGTGTGGTTATGTCAGCAGATCAAGAAAAACTAGGAGGTAGCGATGGTGAAACGGAAGTGGTTGCGGGACTATTTAGGCATTGTGCTGGGCACGGTTATCACCGCGCTGGCACTAAATATCTTCTTAATTCCTAACAAAGTTGCAGCCGGTGGCACTAGCGGTCTGGCCACTGTACTTCACCATATTTTCGGGTTGCCGGTAGGGATGACCATGCTGGCGCTTGATATTCCCATGTTTTTGATTAGTGTTAAGGTTTTGGGCGCCCGTTTTGGTGTGAACACGCTGCTTGGCGCCGGGATATTGGCGGCAAGCATTGATTTAACTGCCCCGTTTGTGCCGGTTTTAACCCGCGATTTACTGCTGAATTCGATCTATGGCGGTGTGCTTGCCGGGGTTGGGATGGGCATTGTCTTTAAATTTAAAGGTACAACGGCAGGCACTGATCTGGCGGCAGCTCTCATTAATAAACTGACAGGTATTAGCCTGGGGCAGGCGCTGTTAGGCGTTGATTTCTTTGTTATTGCCTTAGCAGGCGTTGCGTTTGGCAGCGCTGAATTGTCATTATACGCACTTATTTCTTTATTTGTCACTACCCAGATTATTGATCTGGTACAGGAGGGCCCCAGTGCCGCCAAAGCCTTTTTTATTATGTCACATTCATCAGATGCGGTGGCTGATGCTATTATGGCTGAGCTTGGCCGGGGGGTAACCCTGCTGGCCGGACGCGGTGCCTATACCAAGGCTGAGCGTGATGTCGTATTCTGTGTGGTCAGTACCAGGGAGGTTTCGCATCTCAAAGACCTGGTCTACCGGATTGACCGTGAGGCGTTTGTTATTGTGGCTGATGCTCACGAAGTACTCGGCGAAGGCTTCTCTTCCCCCCGCTGAAACGGGCGATAAACGCCCACCTGCTTCGTTGCTCCTCAGAACGATTGCTTGCGTACGGAGGTACGCGGCGCTGCACGTTCTTCCGGTGCGCCTCGCATCTGGGCATTTCTCGCCCGTTTCAGGCCTTAGGCATTTTAGTTGCTTTAATGCAATTGTCGATAGAGTTTTGAGTTATGGCTCGTCCAGATTGCTGGACATCGGGAGTTGGGTGACGCTCGTCCAGATTGCTGGATATTGGGAGTTGGGTGACGGCTCGTCCAGATTGGCTGGACATCGGGAGTTAGGGGACGACTCGTCCAGATTGGCTGGACATTGGGAGTTGGTGACGCTCGTCCAGATTGGCTGGACATCGGGAGTTGGGTGACGCTCGTCCAGATTGGCTGGACATTGGGAGTTGGGTACGGCTCGTCCAGCTTTGGATGGACATTGGGTTATGTGAGACGCTTAATTTAGATAAAGACTATGGGGGGTTTTTGAAAGTATGGTAAAGAAGTTGACATCAGAACAGCTCCATGAGCTGGCCGGCCGGGCTAAGTCGATCAGGCGCAATATTGTGAGCATGGTTACTGAAGCTAAATCGGGCCATCCAGGCGGTTCATTGTCTGCTGCCGATATTCTTTCAGTATTGTATTTTGCTGAAATGAATGTTGAGCCTGCTAAGGCGAAGGATGCTGACCGCGACCGTTTTGTACTGTCGAAGGGGCATGCGGCCCCGGTGCTGTATGCTACGCTTGCTGAAAAAGGGTATCTGCCTGTGGAAGAGCTGCTTACTTTGCGTAAGGTTAACAGCCGTCTGCAGGGCCACCCTGAGATGAAGGCTATCCCGGGTGTTGATATGTCGACCGGTTCTTTGGGACAAGGTCTGAGTGCTGCTAACGGGATGGCGCTGGCTGCTAAGATTGATGCCAGGGACTACCGGGTATATGCCCTGCTTGGTGACGGGGAGCTGGAGGAAGGCCAGATCTGGGAGGCAGCAATGTTTGCTGCTCATTACAAACTGGACAACCTTACCGCCTTTGTAGACTTTAACGGCCTGCAGATTGACGGCCCTGTTGCTGAGGTTATGTCACCGCTGCCGATTCCGGAGAAGTGGCAGGCTTTTGGCTGGAATGTGCTTATCATTGACGGCCATGACTTCAATGCCATCTATGATGCCATTCAGACAGCCAAGACAGTAAAAGACAAACCAACCATGATTGTAGCCAAAACCATCAAAGGCAAAGGCGTCTGCAAAATGGAAAATGTCGCCGACTGGCATGGCAAAGCCCCCAGCCGGGAAGAATGCCAATTATTTTTAGCTAATATAGACGAAATGGATTAATCATCCTACCCCGTTTTAAAGACTATGAATATACACGATGCTGGTTATGAATGCCCAGATGCTAGGCGCGACGAGAACCGTAGCGGAGGCGTACGCGGGAGTACGTTGAGCAACGGATCGCAGGAGTAACGACGCAGATGGGCGTTCAGAACCGGCATCCCATGAAAGAGGTGCAAAGATAAATGGCTAACCAAGCGACTAGGGACGCCTACGGTGAGGCACTTAAAGACCTGGGCGAACGTAATAAAAATGTTGTGGTGCTGGATGCTGACCTGTCCAAATCTACTAAAACCAATGTATTTGCCAAAGCATTTCCGGACCGGTTTTTTAATGTTGGCATTGCCGAGCAGAATCTGATGGGTACTGCCGCCGGCTTGGCTGCTGCCGGTAAGCTGCCCTTTGTGTCAACCTTTGCTATGTTCGCCACCGGACGGGCGTTTGAACAGATTCGCAACTCAATCTGCTATCCTAAGCTAAATGTTAAGATTGCAGCTACCCACGCCGGGCTGACTGTTGGCGAAGACGGTGCCTCGCACCAGTCGGTTGAGGACATCGCTATTATGCGGGCTGTGCCGAATATGACAATCATTGTACCGGCTGATGCTGTTGAGACTAAGCAGGCTATC
>JAQSXM010000377.1 GCA_029256645.1 Sporomusa sp.
TATATATTATATATCATATATCATTAACTGTGGATTTAGCAAAATTCAGTAGAGGTGCAACCTTCATGTCGATCTTTTCTATGACAAAATCAGCAACCATTTATTCCGAGATAAAAAAAGGGATTATTAATGGAGACCTTAAACCGGGAACACACCTGATCATAAAACAAATTGCTGACCAATACGGTATTAGTGATATTCCGGTGCGGGAGGCGCTAAGAGAATTAAACGCCGAAGGGTTGGTAGAAACAATACCCCATGTAGGTTCAAGAGTATCCGGGTTCTCAATGAAGAATATAGAAGATATGCTGGTTATGCGTGAGTGCCTGGAGCCATTTGCTGCCGAGCTTACTGCTCTTAATGCCGATGCGTATACTATTGAGAGACTCGAACAATACTATCATGCTATGCAGGTAGCTTTTCAGGCTGGTGATACAGAAAAATACCGGGATCTTAACCGGGAGTTTCATAAATTATTTGTTGAAGCCTGTGGTAATAGTTTAATGACGAAAACAATCATTGAGCTAATGGAATCGCATAAACGAATGCTGACAATCTTTCAGCTGTTTCCGGAAATATTGGAGATTTCTAATAGCGAACACGGGCTGATGATAGATTATTTAAAAGAAAGAAACGGGAAAATGCTGGCGAAAACAGTGTATGAGCATAAGAAACGGGCCTTTGACAAAATGCGGAACTATTTACAACAACATGGATATGCATTAGCGCTGGCAGACTAGCCTGTTCGATTTGTTACTTAGAATTGATGGCGATGTATTGATTTTTTGGGGATCATATGCTAACATTAAATTCATTAATATGAATATGAGCGCTGATCAGAAAAACTGAAGGCGAAAATTATCCTTAGGATAATTTTCGCCTTTTTGCATTATTTGCGAGCTGTCTTTGGCAAATGGAATCATTAGCTCATTTTTTCAATGCAAATCATATATCATATATCATATATCATATATGATATATGATATATGAACTGATTTTCAAGACCGAGTATCTGGAAATAGATAAGAATAGGGGGAGTAAAGACTGAGAGTACCAACAGAAATGCAAGCGATAGCCAGTTTTATAGCCAAACTGGAGTATGACAGTTTGCCGCCTGCAATCATTAAAGATGCAAAATACCGGATATTGGACTGGCTGGGAAGCGCACTTGCCGGCGTTCGCTATAAGCCGTCACACATTGTTACCCAGATGGCTATTGAGGCTGGCGGCGTTGCCCAGGCCACTATTTTACAAAGTGGGCTAAAGGCTCCGGTTGCTCAGGCGGCACTGGTAAATGGCGTTATCGGTCATGTGGCAGAGCTTGATGATGGACATCGGCTGGCTATTGCCCATCCGGGGGCAGTTACCGTACCGGTAGCGCTGGCTGTTGCTGAATGTTTTAATAAGACAGGCAAAGAACTGCTCACCGCCATTGTTGCCGGCTATGAGGTCTTAATCAGGTTGGGTATTGCTGTTAATCCGGCCCATTATCAGATATGGCATGCAACCGGCACCTGTGGAACCTTTGCAGCAGCGGCAACAGCGGCATCGCTGCTAAAACTTGAGCCATTAAAGGTGCAAATGGCTTTGGGAATTGCCGGCACAATGGCTGCTGGGCTACAGGCCAGCTTTGGTACTCATTCCAAGCCACTTAATGCCGGGCATGCGTGCCAGAGTGGTGTTCAGGCCGCTTTACTGGCGCTGCATGGCTTTACCGGTCCGGGGGATATCTTTTGCGGCGATAAGGGGTTCATTCGGGCAACCACTACCGACTACAACGGCGAGATTCTGGCGGAAATAGGTAAAAGCAGCTTAATGACTAATACCGCATTTTTTAAGGTCTATGCCTCATGTGGACATACCAATTCACCACTGACTGCCATGTTTAGGATCATTGACCGGTATGACCTGCCGTTAGACTCCATTAAGCAGGTGCAAATCGAGACATATCGGACAGCGGTAGAGTTAACAGCTCAATTAAAATATGATACTGAGGAGGCCGCTAAGTTTTCTCTTCCCTATTGTATTGCTGCGGCGCTCGTCCATAAAAAGGTGACCCTGGCAGAGTTCAGTCCAGATAAACTGAATGATCCTGTTATACTCGGTATCGCCCGGAGAATACAGGTCATTGAAGACCCGGAGGCAACTAAAGTATTTCCCCAGCGGCGGGCAACCGTCAAGGTTGAACTGGCCAATAAGCAAGTCATTGTGGAAAATGTCGAAGCGGCAGATGATACACCACTCTATGATGTTCTTGAGAATAAATTCCTGTCGTTAACTGCAAGCAGTCTGGATAAGCAGGCTGCACAGCAGATCAAGGAGATGGTTTTATGCATGGAAAAAATTAATGATCTACAGGTGTTGATGCAGCACTTGCGTTTAAAACGGTAAAAAATTTTCCAGGAGATGAGACAATGGCTTGTACGATGATTGAATCAGAATTGTTTCGGGATGTTTTTAGTACGGCAACAATGCGTGAGATTTGGGATGACCGTTCCATCATTCAACACTGGCTGGATATCGAGGCTGCATTGGCCGAGAGTCAGGCCGAGCTAGGCATTATCCCCAGTGAGATTGCCCGGGAAATCACCGAAAAAGCAAAGGTTGAGAATCTTGATTTTACTATAATCAGGCAAGAGGTCAATAAGATTGGCCATTCACTTGTTCCGACGCTGCGTGAATTCCAGCGGCAATGTAAGGGGAAGGCCGGGGAGTACATTCATCTCGGGGCCACTACCCAGGATATTATTGATACCGGCTTTGTCCTAGCTGCTAAGAAGGCCTTTGCAGTAATTTATGCTGATCTGTATGAGGTTGAGGGCTTGCTGATTAACCTGGCAGAGGAACATAAAGCCACGGTAATGGCCGGTCGGACCCATGGACAGCAGGCCTTGCCGATTACGTTCGGATATAAAGTGGCGGTATGGGCAAGTGAGATTCACCGGCATCTTGAGCGAATGCAAGAATGCCGGGAACGGGATTTTGTGGGACAGCTAAGCGGTGCCGTAGGTACAATGGCCGGGTTTGGTGAACAGGCGATCGCATTACAAATAAAAGTCATGAGTAAATTAGGGCTTAAGGCGCCTGAAATCTCCTGGCATGCCAGCCGGGACAGGCTGGTTTCGGTCATAAATCTACTGGCCCTGATTGCCGGCACGTTAGGTAAAATTGGCAATGAGATTGTCAGCTTACAAAAAACCGAGGTTTCAGAACTGGCAGAGCCTTGGGCTGACGGGGTGGTGGGCAGCAGCACAATGCCCCATAAGCGGAATCCCGGTGCAACCGAAGGCATACATACCCTGTCCAAACTTGTCAAAGGAAACCTGCTCCAGGTGCATGAAGCCTTACTCCAGGAACATGAACGGGATGGGGCCTACTGGAAAATCGAGTGGGTGGCAATTCCTGAGGCCTTTATATTTACTGCTGCCGCTGTAGCCAAAGCCAAGAAAGTGCTAAAGGGATTAGTTGTAAATAAACAAAAGATGGAACAGAATCTGGATATTTTGCAAGGACTGCTGTTGTCTGAAGCCGCTATGCTGCATTTAGGAGAAAAACTTGGTAAGCAGACTGCCCACAAAGTAGTCTATGAGATTTCGATGAATTCATTTCGCGATAATGCTTCGTTCAAACAGTATCTGTTGGAAGATTCACGGGTCAACCCTTATGTTACCGCCGCCGAGTTAGACCAGATTCTAAATCCGCATAACTATACCGGGTTTAGCCGCCAGCTAACCGAACGTGTTGTGGCAAATATCAAACAGGCGCGCAGCCAGGATAATTGTTAGCCATTTTTTTGAATAAATAAAACTTGAATTGGGGGAAG
>JAQSXM010000378.1 GCA_029256645.1 Sporomusa sp.
TGATAACAAAACCGCTGCTCGCTGCTGCAATTCTGAAGGCAAAGCCGTCAATGGCAGCCTGAGGTTAAACCTCTCCATCAATGATGCTGAGAAACTGCCCGGATTTTAGTTGCTGTTAGTAAGCAGAAAACGCCTTATATCCACTGTCCCTTTTTTAGGTTTTTTTAGTTATCGTTTGTACTTCTCCTGATAAGAATGCAATATAACAATAGAGAGGTGGTGAAAATGCGAAGGGGTGTGATGCTGCGCGGTGCCTGGAAAATTGCCAGGACATACTGGTTTTCAGAGGAAAAGTGGTCTGCCTGGCTGCTGCTGTCCAGTGTGATTGTTTTGAATCTGGTGCTGGTTTATATTACGGTACAGCTCAATCTATGGCAGGGATCGTTTTACGATGCGATACAGAATTTTAATTACGCTGGTTTTCTGAAAGTAATGGAGCAATATGCTTTATTAGGTATTTTGCTTATTGTTGTCAAAGGTTATCAGATCTATGTACGGATGCTCCTGCACATGCGCTGGCGGCGCTGGCTTACAGAACGGTACTTGACAGCCTGGCTCAGAAAAAAATCCTACTACCGGCTGCAGTTGATGGCCGAGAATGCTGCCGACAATCCTGACCAGCGGATTAGCGAAGACGTTGAATTGTTTGTTATGCTGACACTTAGGTTATCGGTAGACTTTTTACAGGATGTCGTAACAGTTTTTTCGTTTGTCATAATTCTGTGGGATTTATCCGGGATCTTTTATTTGCCGGTTGGCGGCCGGGAGATAGCGATATACGGATATTTGGTATGGTTGGCGTTAGCCTATGCCGCTGTGGGTACCTACTGGACGCTCAGAATTGGACGTCCGCTCGTCCGGCTGGAATATGACCAGCAGCGGTATGAGGCTGATTTTCGGTTCAGTCTGGTCCGGGTGCGGGAGCATGCCGAAAGTATTGCTTTGTACAGTGGCGAAAATAATGAAAAGAGAAATTGTCTGCAACACTTTAATGAGATTATAGTCAACTTCCTGAAGATTATTGACGTTAGGAAAAAGCTGATGTGGCTGACAACTGGCTATTCACAGGTTTCAGTTATCTTTGCCGCGTTGATTGCGTCACCACTCTATTTTCGTGGTCAGATCCATTTCGGTCAGATGTTTCAGATTATTGACGCCTATAACCATGTCCAAGTCGGGTTTTCTTTTATCATCGACAGTTTTACCCGGTTAGCCCAATGGCGGGCTGTTGTTAACCGGTTAAATAATTTTCTTACCTTTCTGGAAGCCATCCATATTGAAGACGTATCACACAAAGAGGTCGTTTACTGGCAGCAACGGGTCGATTTTTGTGTAGAACAGGTCAATATTTTTCAACCAGACGGACAAAAACTAGTCCAGGAATTAACTCTAAAGCTTCCTATCGGCCAGCGTCTGTTGATAACCGGTCCTTCCGGCTGCGGCAAGAGCACGCTGTTACGGACACTGGCCGGGATATGGCCTTATGCCAGCGGCTGCATCCGGATTCCCCAGAAGGCCAGGATCATGTTTGTTCCACAAAAATCCTATATGCCGATCAACACTTTGCGGGAGGTACTGTTGTATCCGGGGCTGTCCCGGTCGGTCAGTGATGATGATTTACAAGCTATTTTAACAGAATGCCGGCTCCAACATCTGACAGGCAAGCTTGATGAATGGCTGGATTGGGGGCAGGCGTTATCTTTGGGTGAACAGCAAAGAGTGGCTTTTGCGCGGGCGTTCCTGCAGAAACCTGATTGGTTGTTTTTAGATGAGGCGACGTCAGCTCTAGATGAAGCCACCGAACAGACGGTATACCAACTGGCAGTCAAAACCCTGACAAAGACGGCGATAGTAAGCGTAGGCCATCGTAGTACGCTGGTGGAGTATCACCATACCAGGCTTCTCTTGGGCGGAGACGGCGGCTGGGAGCTTAGGCCTATTGCACGGGCATAGCTAAGTGCAATAAAATATTTTGGTTTATAGGCACGCCCTGGTGATTAAGCCCGATAGGTATTTTACTTGTTCTGAATAAAATTAGCCCATCAGCTTGGGGCTGATGGGCCTTTTTACTTTGGATGTCAAACCATCTTGAATCAACGGTTATGGTATCATTATTACCGGTGTGCCAACTTCTACTTTTTCGAAAAGTTCTTCGATGTCTCGATTATACATTCTCACACAGCCCCCAGAAACATGTCCTTCTACCGGACCATTCCATGAGCCGTGTAAGCATGTCTTATCTGATGATAATACCAGCCTTCTAGAGCCAAGGTCTACATCGACTGGTTTATCAACTATCAATTTATCAATAACCTGATAGTTTCCTGGCGGAGTAGGCGTTTCAGCTTTACCAACACCTATGGGGTATTCCTTAATTAATTTATCATCTTCAAAATAAGAGGCACAAAACATTGTAAGGTTAACGATAATGTATTTTTTCATTCGCCACTCATCTCCTTTTATAACCATTCTATGCATTATTCTATTTTTGAGCACAGATAATTACTTGTTATGTTAGATGCAGTATTTGCACAAATACCAACCTTTAAAGAGAAGCTTGTCCCGCAGGCCATAATCCTAAATGGCGCCAAATCTTTGGATTTAAGCCTATTTTATATTAGACTATATGAAGTAGTAATATAATTTGGATATCAACATGTTCATAATCCTAAAGCTTTATTGACAGATATCGGTACAGAAGAACTTGCTCATATGGAAATGATTGCTGCTATGGTATATAAGCTTGTTGATGGTGCTACCTGTGAAGATTTTAAAGCAGCTGGATGGGAAGGGCAATATGTTCAACATAATCATGGGCTGTTTTGGACAGACGCGAACGGTGTACCTTGGTGTGCCTCTTACATTGCTTGTCTGGGCGATCCAATTGCCGATCTAACCGAGGACATGGCAGCCGAGCAGAAAGCAAGGGTGACCTACGAGCATTTAATTGCCTGCACGGATGATCCGTGTGTTAAAGATACCCTGCGCTTTTTGTGGCAACGGGAGGTCGTTCACTTCCAACGATTTGGTGAGACTTTAAATGATGTGCAGGACTGGATGTGTAAGAGTAAGCACATGTGGAATGGTCATAAATGTGGCTGTGAGTGAACAATTCTAGACCATAACATAAGGCAATTAGCTAGCCCTCTGCAAAGTGCAGGGGGTTAATTTATGATGCGCCCGGTTTTTTTATTACCCAAAGTATAAACCTATAGTTACTGATCATCCTATTTAAATAGAAGGAGTGATGATCTGTGATGGATTACGGTGGTGGTTTCTTTCCATTTGGCATGATATTCATGATTCTATATGTTGTGGTTGTTATTTATGTTTTGATGCAGTTAACAGGCATAAATAAAGGGTTGCAACGTATTGCGAATGCCTTGGAAAAAAGCAGAATACAGAGTGATGCATTCCCTCGGTAAACCGAGGGATACTGTTATGTAACGTATCAGTGCATCTACTGGGCACACAGTTTTCTTGAAGGATATGAAAGAAAATTATAAGATAAGAGGATCTTGCATGGCGAAAAAGAATAGGATGTTACAACAAATAAAACGTTACATAATATTATTGATTGGTTCTATTATTTATGCGGCGGGGTTAGAAATCTTTTTAGTACCCAACAATATCATTGACGGCGGTGTGGTTGGTATTGCTATTATGGCCAGCCACCTGACACACTTGCCGCTAGGGGTATTTTTAATTGTCGTAAACATGCCTTTCGTTTATCTGGGATACAAGCAAATAGGCATGACGTTTACACTTTCAACCATCTTTGCTATTGTATCGTTGTCATATTGGAGCAATATCTTTTTG
>JAQSXM010000379.1 GCA_029256645.1 Sporomusa sp.
GTTTGACGAATGGAATGAAATCCAGGAGTAACCGTTTCTCCTACATAGCTAAAACCATCATGCTGAGCTCCTGCTTTAATAGCCCGTTGATCATCAAAATAAAAACCAGTACGACCTTTTGAACATACAACATTTACAATTTTCATGATTACACTCTCCATTCCTTTTTATGTAGGGCGGCATAAGGCAGAATACCTTTTGCCGCCCTGCTGAATTTAAGATTTATTTATTAGGTCTGCCTACTAAGCGTCCCTTGGAAATCGCATAAATATCATCAATTACCATTTGGAAACTTGCTTTACGTCCTTCTTCTTTTGCACGAGCATCAATTTTAGCTTTATGGAAGTCAATAATATCCTGTGTGAAAGGTAGATTTCCTACATCAAATAATCGTACAGCGCCATTATTATCACGGGCTGGCAGAATTTTATTCAAGGAATATTGGCTGGGAGCGAAAGGTACGTCTAGAACGCCGGCTTCAAAGGCACGAACGCTGCCAGATGCAAAATCTCCATTGCCAAGTTCAAAAACTTTATCCAAAATACAACGTGTTTCTGCTTTTATCATTTCCACTTCGATATCTACTTCTGCAGTCATCGGGAATGGTTGATCTGCCAGCATATTGATTAATTGCTTCGTTGCACGAAGTCCCATCGCATTGGCTTCTTTTGTAGGAATCCCTAACGCTTCATGAGGAGTCTTAACAATAACTTTCGTAGCCTTTGCTAAGGCAGCAGCTGCTGCGCCCCAAGAAATTACAGCAAATGCCTTTGCTTCATCTTGCGGGAATCCGCCCATCCATTGATGGAATACAGTAGTTAATACGCAGTCACTATATCCATGTTTCACCAGATATTCTTCTGCCAGCTGCTCTAAGGCTTTAATCGCTGCAACGTCTTGGAATAGATTACCACATTGACCATAACCTAATGTAATATTTTTAACACCCTGCTCCGCTGCCAAAATACCTTCAATGATGGCTACTGCATGAGAAATGCAAGGTGGTACTAGCGTACCTGTTAAAGGTCCAAAAGGCTCTCTGTTAATTTCAATGCCATGTTCAGCATAAATACCTACCAAGCGGTCATTATACTGCCAATCATAAATTGTTTTTTCCAGCGAAACACTTTTGGCATAAGGAATGTTATAGGAGATACCGCCACCCTCATAGGATGTGAAGCCACCTGCTAACGTGATTTCTGTTAATAAGCGAGCATCTGGTGTACCATGGCGTACTTGCAATGGACCATCTACACTTTCTACCAGTTTACGTACACCATGAACTCCATGATTTACTGCTGGAAAACCATTTAGTAAGGAGCGACCAGCTTTCATACTTTCTTCAATTGCATTTGCACAATTTTCATATTGGTTTTGACGAGTATAACTATCAATTGTAGTTGGCAGAAGATCCGCTTCTCCCTCTGTACGTAAAAAGTTCAAAAGGTTAATGTGTTCATCCAGTAAAGCAACCCCTGCTCTAGGCTGAGTCAATGTTTCACCATTCTTCTTCGCTTTTACTAAACGCTTTGCAAAATGTTTTCTAGCTGGGATTGTCTCGTGATACTTAACAGCTTCCTCAAAATTTACATCAGCACCCGTTGGCCAATGCTTCAATATTTCTTCGCGTACACCATAGAAGTGATCATGTGTCCACTTTTTATTTTTCAATTCCATTACTGCTACCCCCGCACAATATATTTTTTCATCATTCTTACTGCTACATCCGGATATACTTCACCTAATAGACCCATGGATGCCATAATATAATCTTCATCAATCAAATAATTGGGACACTCAGGTTTTAACATTTCAGGCGTGCTTTCACTGTATGCTGCACCCTTTAAAATTTCTTTAGGCTGTTCATGATGGACAATTACGCCACCAGTACCTACCACCGTCTTAACATCACTCAGATCCTTGCCTTTTTGTACAAAAGCAGAACCAAAACATGTGAATATCGTTTCAAGCTGTCCGACATGGCGTTCCACCGCTAAGGAAGTACAAGCTTTCCCCATGGCGATTTCCACTTTTTTTTCAATCTCATTTTGTGGTAAATATTCAATATTTGCTTCGACCTTTTCCACATATGCCTCCACATCCTCTGCAGAAACATTGGCATAATCTGCAATCCTCTTGGCACCAGCTGCTTTAAATAGAGCTGTCGCACTATACCGCATCCCCAGATCGCCTTCGACTGTACGTTTCGCAAAGGGTTCTGGCAGTCCTCGCAAGGCTACATTGGTTTTAGTAGGATCACCTTTGGCAATGGAATATACATCAGTGGTTGCACCACCAATATCCACTACCATTAAGTCACCTAAACCAGGCTCATATTCTGTACCTTTGCTTAGAAGTTCCGCAGCCTTCAATACCGCAGCCGGCGTAGGCATAACTACATCATCAACAAACTGATTTGCTTTATTGAGACCTTTAGCTTCCACAATCCTTCTTAAGAATACACTGCGAATGGTTTCACGTGCAGGCTCAATATTTAGTTCATTTAACTTCGGCATTACATTTTCAGTATGTACTACCTCTGTCATGGCTTCTAATAATGTCCTGACTACTTGAGGCGCTACCGATTTATTACCTGCTACAATGACAGGAATATCTTTGCCAAGAGTGGTAAGCATTCTAGCATTATGCAGAATCACTTCTTTATTACCGCCATTGGTACCACCAGCTAATAGAATAATTTCCGGTTGCAACTGAGCTATTTCTTGTATTTCATATTCATTTAATTCGTTACCATATACACCCATAATTTTGGCGCCAGCACCTAGAGCCGCACGTTTGGCAGCTTCTGCTGTAAGTTCAGGCACCAATCCAACGGCTACCATTTTCAATCCACCGGCTGCACTGGAGCAACCTAATACTTTTGAAAATTTCAGTTTACCCGTCTTGAGAAACAAGGCATCGATCGCCTGATTTAGTCCATTCATAATATCAGTTTCTACAGTAGTTATACCACGAGCAGTGCCTAATACTATTTCATTGTCAACATCCACTGCAGTAATTTTGGTATAAGTACTCCCAAAATCAATCAGTAAAATATGATTCATAATCAAGACTCCCTTATAAACCTAAATCATTCTTTAAATCAATGACCACTTGATCAGGAAGTATACCTGGCTCATAGACTCTGTCATAACCCATTTCAATAAATTTATTGTGTACTTCCGTAAAATCAGTTTTACCAACTACCAAATTTCCGCCAACATATAATAAAATGTCACCTAAGCCGGACTCACGGCAGCGTTCTCTCAATCCCCGGCAATCAATTTCCCCATGTCCATATAAGGAAGCGACGAGAATGGCTTTTGCATCCGTTTCAATAGCTGCATTTACAAATTCTTCTTGAGGAACCAACACCCCTAAATTAACTACTTCAAATCCTGCGGAAGTAAAGGCATAGTTTAAAATTTTGTTACCTACTGCATGACAGTCAGCTCCAATAACCCCCAAAACCACTTTTACTTTATTGTTTTCCATCCTAACTACTCCTTTGCTATTAAAATCTATATCTAGTATTTCTACTATCTAAAGTGCTTGACTGACTAACTTCATCAGAACCTGGTTCAAGGAACCGCGATCAATTTCATAATAGAACGTAATCACTTCCTGACTTTCACTCACCATTTGGCGTACAAGTATTTCACGTTCTTCACTGACAATTACTGCTTTATAATTAGCAATCATCCTATTAATCTCTGAGAAATCACTTGATTGGACTATTGTAAAATCCAAATGATTAATTGATGTCTTCTCCAGTAAATTTTGCAGATTGGATACAAATGCATCGCTCT
>JAQSXM010000380.1 GCA_029256645.1 Sporomusa sp.
AGAATTACCGCCAGGAAGCTGGGGAGCGCTTTAGGTCCAATGGCAATTCCCACATTCGACACCGTTAATGTTTGGGCGTACAGATAAATTGCGACACCTAAAACAAGAAAAACTACGCTCGCATACTGGTCAAAGGTTTTATTCACGGTGTTACTCACTTTCCTTTCTAAAAACAGGGAGAAGAGCCAGGCTCTTCTCCCTATTCAATACTTATCGAGGATTTATTTCGCCATACCTAACTCTTTGTAAATTTCGGTGTAGGTGGCCTCATCAGCTTTGATGAGATCATAGAAACCTTTAGCATCTTTGTAAGTATAGATAACCCCTTGTTTCTTCAATTCGTCTTTCCATTCCTGAGTGTTGCAGAGTTCTCCTACTTTTTCCGACCAGTATTTCTTAGCCGCTTCAGGTACATCTTTGCCGGCAAAAATCCCGCGCCAGTTGGTAGTAACGACATCAAACCCCTGTTCTTTGTAGGTTGGGGTGTTTTTCATAACCTCGTCTTCAGCAATCCGGACTGCTGAAGAGACACCCAGTACCCGTACCCTGCCAGCCTGAACATATTGTTTAATGGATGATACATCAGATGTCAGCGCATCGGCATTGCCACCAAGCAGAGCTGTTAAGGCTTCACCGCCGCCATCATATGTATTGTATTTCATGGCTTTAATATCGACCCCGGCTTTGCGGGCCAGTAAAACGGAGTTAAGGTGATCCCAGGTTCCGGGAGCGCCGCCACCGCAGAATTGCACACTGGCGGGATTCGCTTTCGCTGCATCAAACAGTTCTTTTAAGGTGTTATATTTAGAATCTGCTTTAACGGCAATAATACCGTAATCCTCCTGCAGCAGGGCTAAAGGATATACCTGATCAGGACCAATCGGGCTGTTTCCGTCTTTCTTAATATAGTTTAAGATAAAAGGAGTAGAAGCGATCATTAATTTATGATCATTTTTACCGTCCTGGGTAGCAAAACTAACAGTGCCTGTAACCTGTCCGCCGCCTGGTTTGTTCTCAACCATGATTGGCTGGGTAACGATTTTTTTCTGATCAAAGATTTTAGCCACAGTCCGGGCAACCATGTCAAGCCCGCCGCCGGCACCGGCAACTGCCAGCAGTGTTACTTGTTTCTGCGGAGCCCAGGCTTTCTTGTCGTCAGGAGCTGCTGCCTGCTTAGCACAACCGGCAATGCTGATTACCAGTATGATGGCGACTAGAACCGATAATAGTTTTAATTTCTTTGAAGACATCAATTTCCACACTCCTATTTTTATAATTAATAAAGAACATTGTTGCTAAGTAAAATTACAGCCTCCCTTCCCAAACTCCTGTTTTTTCGCGCAATATTCCGAATTTTTAGATGGAACCGCTGGTTTTTGTTAATACATCTTAGATTGTCGAATGTATAATTCCACTAAGCATCCTTATTTTAAGTTACTCAGGATGTTATTGTCTCCTACTACAATTATAGTTAAAATCCGCGATGATTAATAATTCAGATAATTAATCGAATTCAATTCAAAAATTATATATCATACTATTGCTTCAGAAGTGTTCCAGGCAAAATACTGCAATCTTATTAACCTATACCGGACACATAATAAAAAGCCGCTCTCATTAGTGAAAGCGGCGCACCGTCAGATTAGAGATTTTTCCATACATATACTATTTGCATTGCCGATATACGGGTCATAATTTTGCATTACCTGATAACCAATACTTTTATAGAAACCAATTGCCTCATATTGCTTTATGCCAGTTTCCAGTACGGCGCATTGATAGCCTTGACTTTTAACCAGCTCTTCTAACTTATTCATTATTAGCTTCGCTAACCCCTGATTTCTATGTTCTTTTTTCACAAATATCCTTTTCATTTCTGCCGTGCTCTTATCGTGTTCTTTAAATGTCCCACAAGCGACCGGACTGCTATCCTTATATATAATGATAACAGTATTTGTATTCTCGACTTTGTTATGCTTATCATATTGCTGTTGCAAATCGCCATATCGTTCCGCCAGGTCTTCATCCAGCATTTTGGTAAGTTCAATAAAAGCAATACTTTTGCTATCTGTTCTTAAAATCTCTACAGCCATTTTGTTCTCCTCCCGAATTCAGTTTACAGACTCAGGAGAACCGTCCCCCTGAGTCAACCTGCGATCGTGACCTTACATACCAATACTTTCCAGATTAGAACGCAAAAATCCTGCAAAATTATTTCCCGGAAATGCACAGGTTTCTGTTTGCTGCTACCTCGGGAAAATGCCTTTATAAGTTGCTTCTTATTCCATATGAAGGAAAAATATACTTATTATAGAATATATCCATGGTCTTCATTTATATTATCTATTTCATACCTTTTAAATTTATATGAGGACAGAAAATTGGAGGGTGATTATTATGCAGACGCAAACATTTCCTCTGGTATTTAGCAGTATCTGTATTGCTATTAACCTTGTACTGGGAACCCTTGTCCAAACGCTAAAAATTCCCCTGATATTCCTGGATACACTTGGTACAATTTTAGGCGCAGTTATGTTCGGGCCTTTCTTTGGCGGTGCAATCGGCTTATTGACAAACATCATTCAGGGCATGCTGACAAACCCTAAAGACATCCCTTTTGCCATCGTTAATCTAGCCATTGGGGTAATTGTCGGTTATATCGCCCGGCGTTATACCTTTTCCTGGCTTACAGCCCTCTTGACTGGTTTGTTAATTGCCGTGGTAGCTCCGCTCATTGGTACTCCGATTGCCATTTGGGTCTACGGCGGCCTGACTGGCGGCGGTACTGATTTAATTTTTCTTTGGCTCCTGAAAAGCGGACAGAAAATCTTTACAGCTGCTTTTATCCCGCGCATAACTGGTAATCTTATCGACAAAATTGCCTGCGCACTGCTGGTAGCCTCACTGGTCCGGTATTTCCCCGCAAACATCTTACGTAAAGCGACCAATCCTTTGGTTTCTTCCCAGGGAAAAAACTATGTTCCGACAAAATAAGCTGGCGATCGTCAGTCACTGTGTATTAAACCAAAATAGTGTTGTCCAACCGTTGGCAAGGTCTGGCGGAAGTTTTCGCAGGCTTGTCTCCATATTGTCCCAAGCAGATCTGGGGATTTATCAACTGCCCTGCCCGGAGCTTATTTACGCAGGCATGACGCGCAAACCACAAACCTATGAGGAATATAACACCCCTGCATTTGAGGCAGTCTGCCGCCAGGCTGCTGATAGGGTACTACAAGATCTGGATAACTTCCAGGCTGTCGGCTGTGATGTCTGCCTGCTCCTTGGCATCAGGCGCAGCCCCACTTGCTCACTCACCGAAATTAGTGGCCATTTATTTCGCTTGCTGCTCCCTGAACTGATCCGGAGATTTCCCAATATGCTGATTCTAGATGTGCCACCAGACTATAGCGAGGGACAATCGCACGAATTTGAGTCAATCCTGCGTCAGGCGATTCAGACCTAATAGTTTTTTTGAATAAAGTAAAACGCGCTAAGGAATCTTCCTCGGCGCGTTTATAGTTTATAGGTTATTGTCGTTTAGAAATGTTTCGATATTATTTAATACCTTTTCGCTCAGGCGGTCAAAGGCCTGTCTGGTGCGACCTGATGACATGTTCATACAGTTTACATGGGAGTTGGCAAGCAGCCTGCCGGTATCATCGCCGAGAGCGGCGGCAGTGTCACAGAAAAATTCATTATCACCGTGTTCAAGCCATTTGGCAAGAGCGGTACTATCGTGCGACGGGCCGATGGAGGTATTGAACATGATTTTGTGATTGCCAAGCCATTCAAATTGTTCATCATGGAA
>JAQSXM010000381.1 GCA_029256645.1 Sporomusa sp.
AATGATAGTACTTTCCAGGCTAGGTAGAATAAAGATGACCAAGGAGGCCAGCGTGCAGTGCAGAAAAAAATACTAATCATTTCGGCCATAGCGGTATTCCTTATCTCAATAATACTGGGAGGTTGCAGCGATACACAAAGTGTCCCGGTCACTACAACTTTGAAATTCCCTGAAAAACCAATTACCGTAATTGTACCTTTCAGCGTAGGCGGTGGCTTGGATTTAACAGCCCGTTCACTGGAAAAACTGGCACCTAAATATTTAGGGCAGCCACTGATAGTGGTTAATAGGCCCGGGGGAGCAGGCGCTATCGGTTGGGGTGAATTGGCTGGAGCAAACCCGGATGGTTATACCATTGGTATAACTGGTATTGATATGCTATTGTTACCACTATATGGATCGGCTAAATATGATTACCCAATTGCATTAGCCCCAATTGCCCAGGTTGCAGCATCCCCAATGGTCCTGGCAGTTCAAGCTAATAAACCATGGCAAACACTTGATGACTTAATTAAATATGCAAAAAAGAATCCCGGTGACCTGAAATTCGGGCATGGTGGTGTAGGCTCATTTCCCCATCTACTTGGCGAGATGTTTGGCCAAACAGCCAACATTAGCATAGAGCAAGTTCCCTTTTCCGGAGCGAGTGAAGCTACCGCTGCTTTACTAGGTGGACATGTTCAACTAAGTTTTGTTAACCCCATGGTAATTAAAGAACATGTCAAGAATGGTACCATTAGGATCTTGGCCGTAACAGGCGAACAACGGATAAGCGACCCAGTATTGGCGCAGGTACCTACTTTTAAAGAACAAGGATTAGATGTTATTTTAACCAATTGGTATGGAATTGCAGTTCCTAAAGAAATGCCAGTGAAAGTAAAAAATAAATTAGCTGAGGGATTCAAGGCCCTTATTTCCGATCCTGAATTCACAAATAACATGAGCAATATTGGGCTACCTGTTCAATATCTGGGCCCTCAGGAAACCCAAGACAAATGGCTGGCCGATAGTCAGAAACTTATCACCACATTAAAAGATACTGGTGTTTTAGAAAAAATTAAAGCTCAACGAAAATAGGATCAAAAGCACAAATTGGCCCGGTAAACTTCCTATAGAATCCAATAAGGAGTTGAACCTTTGGTTCAACTCTTATTAATTACTTACTTTTTATATCACTTATAGAGGCTCCGCCACAAATAAAAGGTCGCATATGCTTCCCATCCCCGCCAGGGCAAGGCCAGACGCTGCAGGTCAGCAGGAGATGGCTTTTGAGCTCCCGCTAGACAGGCCTTCACAGCATTTTGCAGTCCGGCATCACCTATCGGAAAAGCATTTAATTGCCTGAGGCATTTCAACAGCACATAGTCGGCTGTCCATTCCCCCACTCCCTTAAGACTTACCAACCTGTTTTTCATAGCTAACGATGTTGGTTCACAGAGTAATTCTTCTTTGCTTAGCTGATTGCCCACAATGGCCTGGGCTGCACCAATGAGATAGGCTGCTTTCTGTCTAGAAAACTGCATCGGCAAAAAATCATCAACAGTTAAGCCTGCCACGATCTCCGGCAAAGGAAACAGCCAATGCTGACGGCCTGCGGAAGTGATCTGCTCACCAAATGCCTGTACAAAACGCCGTTTCAGATTATAGGCAAATGTTAAATTTATCTGCTGTCCGATAATGGCCCAGGCAATTGCCTCAAACAAATCAGGTATGCCTACAATGTGCAGCCCCCGGTAATGTTCAATCAATGGTGCCAGCATCACATCTGCTCGCGCCATTTCGTAAAATGGCCTAATATCTGTATCAAGATTAAACCATTCCACCACATATTGCTTTGCAGCATCCTGTAATATATCATCATCCTTATGCCCGGAAAACATGACTGCTAGTTTACCTGCCGCCGGTGCAGTTATCTTCAGTATCACCTGACATCCATTTACCCTAATTGCTTTATAAACGGTATCCTCTTCCACTATATACAAACAATCAAGTGGGGATAAGCGAAGAAAAGCCACCTGCTCATCAAAACAGAATTCTGGTAATGTATCTATTTCGAGAGGCTGACCTGATCGATTCATGGGCGGTCACAATCTGCTTTTATCCTGCCTTTGCTCTGTTCAAGCATAAGCAATCTTTGTTTAAGACCAAGTCCGCCCCGGTAGCCTGTAAGTGACCCATTGGTACCAATAACGCGGTGACAGGGAATAAATATTGGAATTGGATTGCGGTTGTTGGCAAGTCCAACAGCCCTGAACGCCTTTGGGTTACCCACTTTTATCGCAATGTCTTTATATGACGCAGTTTCACTATAGGGTATCTCACAGAGTCTTGTCCAAACCTGTTGCATAAAGTCGGTGCCGTCAGGTGCCAGAGGCAGTGTGAATTCTTCAAGTGAACCTGAGAGATAATTGTAAAGTTGCTGAGCTGCTTCCTTAAGGACCGGAGTCTCATATATCACACTGTCCTGTGGTACCTGGTCTTCCGCAAAATAAAGATTTGTAATACTGCCCTGCTGTTCACTGATACCAATTTTCCCGATGTCAGTCTGATAGAAATATAAAGCCACTATAAATCACCTCGCCTTTTTCTAAACTGATTAGGTGTAACGCCTATTTGCTCTTTAAAGCACTTATAAAAGTTAGATAAGCTGATAAAACCGGCCGTATAAGCAACCTCAAGAATATTACGGTCTGTTTGTTCAAGTAACCTTACTGCCGACTCCACTCTTATTTTTGTCAGATATTGTGCCGGGGTAAAACCGATATGCTGCTTAAATAGTCTGGCTAAGTGGGGTGCACTCACGCCAAGTAGTTTTGAAATCTCTTCTACCTCGACTGGCTGGTTATATTGTTGATCAAATATCGCTAATGCTTTTCTCACAAGCTCTATGTCTGGTTCGAAAACGAGTACATCCGGACGGCATTTTTTACACGGACGAAAACCGGCTGCGATTGCCTGATCTAACTTACTGAAGAAAACAACATTTTCGCGTCTGGGGGTTTTTGCCCTGCAGGCTGGCCGGCAAAATATCCCTGTCGTTTTTACCCCATAGAAAAACAGTCCATCACAGCTTTTATTGCACTCTATTACAGCCTGCCATTTCACGCTATCAGGAATATCACCGGTCTTTTCCATCCGCTTTCTCCTTATGAATGCCCATCAATGAAGCGTTGTACTTCCTGGTGCCAAGCATCAGGCTCATATGTGCCGCTGGTAGTATCCTCGCCCCATAACAAATCAACTATATAGTGTGGCTTCTTCCCGCCAATGTGCATTGCTTTAATACATGAAACACAATAGACTACCACATCTTCAACAGGCATTTCGTCTGCACGTTTTTTCATTTGCTCTTTGACCTGTACTAACGGTAAAGTACCATAAAAACTATCACCGCAACAGGTCGCTTGGGCTTGTGTATTTCGGGGTTCAATGACCTTTATATTCATCTTAGTAAGAAGCTTTCTGATTGCCCTATGCACACGTTCCTCCGTGCGTGTGGGACATGCATCATGAACAGACATTGTCATGCCCCGATAGTCTGGGAACGGGAATGTATTGCTTTCTGCTACTATTTCCCAAAGCGATATCGTGGAAATGCCCTCATACAATTCTCTGTATCTTCTGTCACAACCTGCACAGGTATTGATTATCTTTGTTCCAGGTGAAAGCCTGGGATTATTTCTGCAACAAATCAGATGCTCAGCTATACCATCGGATTCTTTGTTTAAAAAATAGTGCATTCTTTTTGCAAGCTCCGGTTTATATAGTATGAGTGCACAACCGGGAGCATAAGCCTGCTTCATATTAT
>JAQSXM010000015.1 GCA_029256645.1 Sporomusa sp.
ATTGTGAAGTATTAGGGGTACCGGACTTGATTAGGGGAGGATAAACTATGCTTAGCTCAGTTAGCATTAACGAATTTGCTGCTAAAATTTCTTCCGGTGATGTACCGCCAGGCGGGGGCAGCGCCGCTGCAATGTACGGGTTGACGGCGACTGCGCTCTTAGAACTGTCGATAAACCATTCATTGAACAGCCCTAAATTAGTTGAACATCATGAGCTGTTAATTGCTAAACAGGCCGAATTGGCAAGACTGCACATTGAACTAGCCATTCTGATTGATCGCGATGCTTTAGCACTTAGGGGTCTTTTAGCGGCGTCCGGGTTGCCCGAGCTGACGCCTGAAGCCAGGCAGTCCCGCGATGTAGCCCGGCAGAAGGCCTTGAAACAGGCCGCTGAAGTGCCACTGGAAACAGCCAGGGCTTGCCTTGAGGTCATTGAGATCGGTAAGGCGGTTGTTGACCGGGTAGATAAATTAGTTGTCAGTGATTTAATGACAGGCGCAGCCGCCGCCCACGCTGGGATCACCGGCGGGTTGCTCAGTGCAGCGATCAACCTGAGCGAAATTCATGATGCGGCCCTGGTTAGCGCACTCAAGGGGCAGATATATCTGTTAAGAACAACGGCAGATGAGCTTAGAGGTGTTCTTGAGGATATCGTATATAGTAGTGAACCGTTTAGTGTGTTACGAGTATAAATTACGGTGGGTAATTATTAAGCAAGACCCTGTATCCAGATACTTGTTTTGGATACAGGGTCTTTTGCTACGCTTTTGGTACTTGTTTCAAACTCAGGCCAATACGCTTGCGCTCTTCGTCCACACTAATTACCATTACCTCGATGATATCACCTACCGAGATTACATCAATGGGATGGCGGAAGGGCTTGTTGCTTAACTCAGAGCGGTGGATGAGTCCGTTGATTTTAATGCCGATATCAACAAAGGCACCAAAATCGGTAACATTGTGGACTGTGCCCTTGACAATAGTGCCAGGGGTGATATCAGATAGTTTGACGATATTCTTGCGGGTTTGAGGAAGCGGAACATCTTCGCGCGGGTCGCGGCCAGGCTTGGCAAGTGCGGCAAGAATGTCGCGTACTGTCGGTTCTCCGGCGTTAAGCTCCAGAGCCATTTTTTTGGCATCGACTGTAGGGGCTGTCTGCTGTAGGGCAGTCAGCTTATTTCTATCTGACAAGTCTTTTAATGTGAAGCCAAGATTCCCTAAGATGGCTTCTGCTAATGGGTATGATTCAGGGTGGACCGGTGTATTATCTAACGGATTGGCCGCCTGGGCAATCCGGAGGAAGCCGGCGCATTGGGTGAAAGCCGCCGGCCCCAGGCGGGCTACTTTTAAGAGCTCTTTACGGCTGGTAAAGGTACCTTTTTCCGTGCGGTAAGCCACAATGTTCTTAGCAACACTGGCAGTTATGCCGGCAACATGGGTTAACAGCGCCGGCGAAGCTGTGTTGAGCTCAACGCCAACATGATTAACGCAGGATTCTACAACATTAGTTAAAGTACCGCCCAGTTCTTTCTGATTTACATCATGCTGGTACTGGCCAACCCCGATTGACTTGGGATCAATCTTAACCAGCTCGGCCAGCGGGTCTTGAATCCTGCGGGCAATTGACACAGCGCCGCGGATTGTAACATCAAGGTCAGGCAATTCCTCTCTGGCCAGTTTAGAAGCTGAATAGACTGAAGCGCCGGCCTCATTGGCAATTATATAATGAACATTTAGATTGTGGGTGTTGATGAGTGTAGCGGCAAATTCCTCAGTTTCGTATGAGGCGGTACCATTGCCAATTGAAATAAGGGTTACGCCATGGGTTTTGATGGCCTCCAGGACTTTACCCGCTGATTCCTCGCGCTGGCGTTCACTCATGGTTAGATAGAGAGTACTATATGTCAATACAGCCCCGGTAGGGCTGACAACAGCCATCTTGCAGCCAGTGCGGTAACCTGGATCAAGGCCCATTACCGTATGGCCGGCCAGTGGTGCCTGGAGGAGTAGTTGGCGGAGATTCAGTCCAAATACGCGGATGGCTTGTTTTTCGGCATTCTCTGTGAGCAGAGCACGGATTTCCCGGTCAAGTGCCGGGAACAGCAGGCGCTTATAGCCATCGGCAATAGCGGCTCTGATGCTTTCATTAAATATTGAGTGGCCGGTGATAACCTTCTGGGCAATGAGATTGCTATTGGCTTCATGGTCAGCCAGTAGGTCGACCTTGAGAGTCCCTTTGCTTTCACCGCGGTTAACAGCCAGAATCCGGTGGGACGGTATGCGCTTAACAGGCTCCCGGTACTCTTTGTACATAAGAAATTCGTTTGCATCGGCCTCGGGGGTCGCCAACTGGCTGGCGATCTCAGCTTTTTGCCAAAGTTCTTTACGGAGTGCCGCACGAATGCCGGCCTGCTCACTGACTGTTTCAGCAATAATGTCCTGCGCGCCGGCGAGAGCAAGCTCTGCAGTGGTAACATCCTGTTCAGCATTGATATAACCACTGGCAATATCGAGGGGGGTACCAGTTGTCACCTGCTGGGACAACATCATGTCGGCCAGTGGCTCCAGGCCTTTTTCCCTGGCGATTTGGGCCCTGGTTCTTTTCTTGGGGCGGTAGGGAAGGTACAGATCTTCTAATTCCTGAAGCTTGACTGTCGACTGAATGGCTGCCGTTAGCTCAGGAGTCAATTTGCCCTGGGTTTCAATGCTGGCCAGGATTTCTTCCTGGCGCTTGAGCAGGTTTCTTAAGTATTGAGTACGTTCTTCCACTGTGCGAAGCTGCTCCTCGTCCAACTCACCGGTAGCCTCTTTGCGGTAGCGGGCAATAAAGGGGACCGTGTTGCCGTCATCCAACAAGGCCGTAGCTGCTGTGACCTGATGCGGTTTAACGCCTAGTTCACGGGCAATAAGGGCAGGAATTTCAGTAATAAGCATATGTTCACCATCTTTATTCATAAGTTATCTTAACCTTATTATTATAATCAGTTTGCACAATTAGAACAATACAAACAGGATAAGATTAGGGTAAAAGGGTTATTTTTCAATTGTGCCGAAAGTATAGGATAAGGTTGTACAGGGGGACTAAGGCTCGTGATTCTATCGATTAATCAATATATGCGCAGGCAGATTATTAAACTTGCCTGGCCGGTTATTTTTGAAGGTGTTGGTATTATGGCGGTGAATGTGTTTGTTACCGCCATGGTCGGGCAGCTGGGGGCTGTTCCGTTGGCTGCCGTTGGTTTGGCGATGATGATACAATTCTCGGCTGCTATGGTATTTGCTGCTGCCGGTACCGGTGCAGCAGCCCTTGTTGCCCGTGAGACCGGGGCAGGACGTTGGCAGGATGTCCGGTATGTAACTGGTCAGGCGATCCTGCTGGGGGCCGTATTTGGTGTTATGCTGGCAGGCATTGGACAGCTGGCGGCTGACCGGGTATTGGCTTTGACTGCGGCTGAGCCGGCGGTGGCCGAATTAGCTGCCGGCTTAGTGAAGATTATGTATATGTTTACACCCTTTTATTTAGTGATGTCTATTGCCAACGCCGCGTTACGCGGTATGGGTAAGACAAAGACCGCTTTTTATATTACTATTTTTAGTAATACCATGGCCCTGATCATATCATACCTCTTCATTTTTGGACAAGGTGTGCCGTTGCTTGGAGTTTATGGTGCAGCCTGGGGACTGGGGCTTTCGCAACTGGCGGGTGGGGTGGTGGCATTACTGGTGCTTAGCCGTCTTAGCACTGTTCGTTTATCCTGGCGGCACATACTAACCCTTCAAAAATCAACGATTATCCGCATTCTGGACATCAGTGTACCGGCTGCTTTTGAACAGATGGCTATGCAGGGGGGGCGCCTGGTCTTTACTTTTATGCTGGCCGGGGTGGGGGCGGTACAGTTTGCCGGTCACCAAATCGCTCTGCAGATTGAATCAATGTCATTTATGCCTGGCTTTGGGTTCGCGGTGGCCTCAATGACACTTGTCGGTCAGTATTTGGGCAAAGGAATGCCGCACCGGGCGATTCAGTATGCCTGGTTAACTAATAAGATTGCTTTTTGGAGTATGGCAGTTATGGGCGGCATTATCTTTTTGTTTGCAAAACCGCTGACCGCTTTTTTCATCGACGATCCGCAGGTCGTTTACTGGGGTTCGTTATGTGTTATGATTGCAGTATTGGAGCAGCCAACCCTTGCGCTCTGCTTTGTTCTGGGAGGGGCTCTCCGCGGTGCCGGCGACACGCGCTGGCCGATGTATGTAACGACAACCGGGGTGTGGCTGATTCGCCTGCCGCTGGTGTATCTGTTTATTACTGTATGGGACTGTGACATTATCGCTGCCTGGTATATTACAGCCGGAGATTTTTTATTCAGGAGCGTCATTCTGTGGCGGCGTTTTGCCTCCCGAAAGTGGTTGTGAACTAAGAAACGTCACGCATTAAATTCGCGTGACGTTTTGTTATTCTGCAATAACTTCAGCAATGGCAATGTTTGGCTTTAAAGCCAAATCAATTAGGTGGCCTGTGGCAGTAAGGCATCCAGGATGCACCTTTTGTTTAGCAATCTCCACGGTGGGGGTAGCCGCAAAGCGGACTTTGTTTTTTACGACATAAGCCAGTTGTCTGGTCGTAAGCCGGACCAGACTACCTACCGGATAGAGCGGAGTGGTATGAAAAAAAGCGCGTAACAGATACATGTCAAACTGCGTATTCCCGTTTTTCAGCATCTCCTCGGCAATGGTGTGGCGCGGTGCACCGGTCACGCTAGCAGCAGTCATGGCATTATCAAAGTAATTAGCAATCGCCACAAGCCGTGAAAGCGGGTGAATCTCTTTGCCTGCCAAACCGGAAGGATAACCCTGGCCATCATAGCGTTCGTGGTGTTCGGACGCTATGCGGGCAGCAATTGAGCCAATCTTATTCTTTAATAAAAGCTGTTGTCCGTAAATGGGGTGCAAGCGTTCCTGATCAGATGCCAGGCCACTCAGAGTGGGGACAACAGACTTGCCTAAATCATGAAAAAGAGCTCCTAACGCCAGATCTAATAGTACCGGCCGCGGCAGCTTAATATAAAGCCCTGTTGCTACTGCCATTAAGCATACATTAACAGCATGCCCAATCTCATCAGCAGTAGGCTGGCGGACCTGGATATTAACAATATGAGCCAGCTTCTTTTCTGTTTCGTCAATCATTTGGCCTGCGGCTAACTGTATTTGTTTGATATATACTGTATTAAGGCCGGAGTTTATGATCTCATGGCTTTTTTTGTTGAATAGTGAGCGAAAGCAAATACTTAGCTCTTCTCTGGTTTCCGGGGCAACTATCGTGATTTTCTTTAGTTCAGCGGCATAGGGATCATAAATGGGAATCGTGTTCATTCCCATTTGTTTAAGACGGATCAGATAGTATTCAGTAAGGGCAATGCCTTGTTCTAAAAGCAGATTGCCCCTGTCATCAACAATATCGCGTGCCAGCACCATGCCAGCTTTTACCTCGCTGATAAGCATAAGGCAGCCCTCCTTATCTTGTTACCATTATTATACATAATATATATTAGAAATGAAATATTCTAAAGTCCTGGTTATGTGGGACTTTAGTCTGATATCTAGACATAAAGCACATAGGGATTTGTTATGCATATTATGTTAGTAGGAGCGTTGGTGAATAGTGACTCTAGCCAAAAGGGGGGGATAAAGGATGTCGCTTTTAGTAACTACGCTGAAGGCTAATGTTTATTTGGCGGCACTTACGTCAGTGTTATTTGGGATATTAGGCTTAGTGTCCTGGATGCCGCGCCTGTTTTATATGGTATACCCTGAGGATGTTTACCTTATTATGCATACAATTGCCGAGGTCAGTTGTCTGGCAATCGGGTTATGCGTGTTTACGGTAGTGTGGTATAGCTGGCCTCAAACAAAAAACAGCCGTGACCTGGTCATCGCTATCGTGTTTTTGGCTGTTGGCCTGTTGGATTTCGCGCATCTGCTGTCTTACAGAGGTATGCCGGATTTTATTACTGTCAACAGTGAAAATAAGGCGTCACTGTACTGGATTATCAGCCGTCTGCTTGGAAGTATTGGATTATTAGTGGCCGTGTATATCCCCCGGCATAGTAAGAATCCGGTTTTCCACCGGTTATATCTCCTGACGGTTACCGTAACGGTTAGTCTTAGCCTTATCTTGTTTGTAGTACTATTTGAAAGTGCTTTGCTACCAATGTTTAGGCCTGATCTAGGGCAGACGATCGAGAAAATCGCCCTTGAATATGTTGCTATGTTGTTAAACCTGCTAGCAATTTATTTGTACGGTTACCGCAATCCGTCACAGCAGTCAGTATTCTTGTTACGAGTCAGCCTGGTATTTAGCTTTGTGGGTGGCATGGCCTTTACTTTGTATTCAAGTGCGTACGATAGTTTTAACCTGATTGGTCATGTCTACAAAGTCTTTGCCTATTATTGTATCTTGCAATCCCTTTTACAAACCTCCCTTTTACGTCCGTACATGCGTATTTCCCGCCTAAACCGCGCTTTAAGGAATATGGTGTCAGAAAACCTGTGTCTATATAAAGAAACCAAGGATAGTGAACGGATATTGCAGCAAGCCTTTATTCAACTGGGGGCGACCTTGGCCACTAAAAATGATCTTGATGCCATGCTGCAACAGGTTGTAACGGCTACCGGCACAGTGTTTCAATGCGATCATGTTTACCTGGCGCTGGCTGAGAATAATACGCTAAAAATCATGGCCTATATCAGTAGTTTCAAGCCACCGGAAAAAATTCAGACCGATAAAAGCTTTATGGGTAAGGTATTTACGGAAAAGAAACCGGTAGTTATTGACAATATTGATAACCTGCCTGAGCGCATCATTGATGCCATTCGGCAAGCCGGGCTAAAATCAATGGTTGGCGCACCCATCAGGCACAATGGGGACGTCATTGGTGTACTTGAAATATTTTCTCGCAAAGAACGGGGTTTTACACAGCATGATGCCCAGTTTCTCAGCGTGTTTTCTCATCATGCTGGTGAAGCGATTAAAAATGCCCGTGCTTACGAGACAACGGTGGAAAACTTTGCTGAGCTTAGTCTAATGTACGATATTGTCAAAGAGTTAGCCAGCCTGCAGTCGCCAGCAAGTATTTTAACTAAAGTCGCTGAAAAACTCTATAATCTATTCTCGGCCAATGGTGCTGTAGCTTTCATCATGCATCACCGGGATGACGGTATTCATACCGAGCCGGTGTTTGATACTGGTTTTGAACAAAAAGAGATTGATCATATGCAAAGGGTTTTTTCTGACAGCAAAACATCCTGGCCCTGGAGTGGGCTGAGTTCTATGGATGATACGGCTGCCGGCGAGAATAAGCACGGCCTGATTACTATGTCAGTATTTATGGTGAGGCGCCTCAATATTTTACCCCTACTGGCCAGCGGTAAATTACAGGGATTGATTGTGCTTGGTTGGAATAACACTAAACAGGAAATTCCGCCAGGCAAAGAACTGGCTCTTAGTACAATTGCCAGTCAGACTGCGATTGGTCTTGAACGAGCCTACCTTTATGAACACTTCCAGGCTTTGGCCCTGACTGACCCGCTTACCCGTTTGGGTAACCGCCGTCAGTTAGACATCTATCTTGAGCGCGAAATCAGCCGGACGCTCACCTATCATCGCCCGCTTAGTCTTATTATGCTGGATATCGACTTTTTCAAGAAGGTTAATGACACCTGGGGGCATTTGGCCGGTGATGTTATTCTGCAAAGCCTGGGCGCTATGGTTAAGGAGCGCTTCCGCCTGACTGATATGAGTGCACGGTATGGTGGCGAAGAATTTGCGGTTGTTTTACCAGAAACTTGCCTTACTGAAGCGGCTGTTCTGGCTGAGAATTTCCGGCAGCATATTGAAGAGACTAAGTTTGCGGTGGATTCAGATGTCATCACCATTACGATCAGCCTCGGGGTGGCAACCTTTGAAAGCCATACCGACTGGGAAACCCCTAAGACCAGTCTGATCGACGCCGCTGATCAGGCACTGTATCGGGCAAAACAGTCAGGTCGGAATCGCGTTGAGTGTCATCGTTAATGAGTAATGCAAGCCCAAATAATACCCGAAAAGAGAATAATTGGCGCAAGACCTACGCATGCTAGGTACGATAAAGCGAAAGGAGGGATCACCTGTGTTATCATCAAAAGAACTGATGCACTTGGAAGACTTCCTGGGCATGGAACAAAACTGCGCCAAGACCATGAATTTCTTTGCCAGCAATGTACAGGATGCCCAGGCTAAGCAGCTGTTTCAACAGCTTGCCCAAAAAAGCCAGCAGCATTTCCAGACTGTGAGCAAGCATTTAAACGCCGGACAAAACTTACAATAATTGAGGTGAAAGCACTATGGCACAAATGGGTCAACAATCCGGGCAAAGCACACAAACCGGCATGAGCGGTTAGGGCGCCAGCATCACTGACCGTGAGTTTCTGCAGCTTGCTCTTAATGAAAGCAAATATACCGCAGCCGCTGTCAATTCCTTTGCACTTGAGGCTGCCAACGAAACCCTCCGTCGTGACTATCTGACCATTTTGGGCGATGTTCACAATCAGGAAAAACAAATTTTTGACCTGATGCAGCAAAAAGGCTACTATAATGTCCAAAATGCCAATCCGCAAGATATTGCCCAGGTTAAATCCAAGTTTAGCGGTCAGGCTCAATAAGCGACAATTCCAGTGACAAGTCCTGCGCCTGGCGCGGGTCTTGTTTTTTTTGCGCAAATTGTTGTATAAAATTGCCTTGACAGTATTTAACGACAAGAGTAGAATTAAACAAGAACTATCCGATAACTATTTTCCACTGGTAATTTGTATAAAGGGAAGGCGAAATTAGTGGACATTTGCGTTACATCATTGCTACGAGACAAGGGGTTCAAGGTTACACCCCAACGGTTAGCCATTTATAGTGCCTTAGCGGCTACCAAATCCCATCCCAGCGCTGAAATGATTTATAATGACCTTCAGCCGCTATATCCAACGATGAGCCTGGCGACCGTGTATAAGACCATTGAGATCCTCAAAGAACTTAGTTTAGTCCAGGTGCTTAATGTCGGTGAAGACAGTTTCCGTTATGATGCGGATACTACCAATCATCCTCATGTTCGTTGCATGACCTGTGGGCGGGTTGATGACTTATATGGCGTAGATTCTTCGGATTTTGTTGGCCAAGTGGCAGCGCAGACTGAATATGCACTTCAAGGTCAGCAATTTTATTTTTACGGTGTATGTCCTGCTTGTCAGGGCAAGGCTGCAGCAGTAAGTTAGGACGGTTCACATGAATCTGGCAAATTATATTGACCATACGCTACTTAAACCTGAGATTGCAGTTGGTGATATCATTCGGTTGTGTGAAGAAGCTGTGTTACATAAGTTCGCTGCAGTGTGTGTAAATCCCATTTATATTGGATTAGCTGCCCACCATCTGGCAGGTACGGGGGTCAAAACAGCGGTTGTCGTTGGGTTTCCGCTAGGGGCAACATTTACGGCAATTAAAGCGGCCGAGGCAAAGGAAGCGGTCCTTCAAAAGGCTGACGAACTGGACATGGTCATGCATATCAGCGCCGCTAAAGCCGGTCTCTGGGACGTTGTGACCGAAGATATCAGACAGGTGGTCCAAGCCGCTGACGGAGCTACCGTAAAGGTGATTATTGAGAGCGGGCTATTGACTGATGACGAGAAACGTCACGCCTGTCACGCTGCTGTTGAAGCTGGGGCCCGGTTTGTTAAAACCTCAACCGGATTTGGACCAGGCGGAGCGACAGTTGCGGACATTCGATTGTTCAAACAAGTTGTTGGTGATAGCATCAGTATCAAAGCCTCAGGTGGTATCAGAACCCGCGAGCAGGCCATAGAACTTATTGCGGCTGGGGCAACCAGGCTGGGAACCAGTGCCGGTATCACAATAGTCAGCGGCGATAAGGGCTAATAAGCTGAAGTTATAAGGGAATACAAACGAGATTGTTTTGCTAGTGTTAGCGATGAATGAGAGGGGGAATACCCCTTCCCAGGTCATTGCAAACCGTTAGCGAGACAATCTCTTTTTTTGGTGGGGCGGGATGAATAATTAGTTTACATAATAAACCTGTAGAAGTAAACTTGTTCGCATGGTATAATGACCTTTACTTGCTCGAAAGGAGGGCAGCAAATTATGCGAACTTTTATACAAATGATTCCTGGTGGTGCGCCAGCAGTGGTTGGTCTGGTTTTGGTGGGGATGCTGTTGAGCATCATCCCGGGACGTCCGCAAATGTGGCTGTACCCTCTGATACGGGAGGCAATGCAGCTAAAGATTAATTATCAGACCAAAGACATGCTGGCGAAAGAAACGCCGCATTTTATTATTAAATATACTGAAAATGATGCTGACATGGCAGATATGGTGGCTAAGGCTTCTGAGGCTGCGTATGATCCTGTGACAGCGGCGCTCAACTTTACTCCAGGCGGCAAAACACTGATTCTGGTGTATCCAGACCGCCAGTCGATGAAAAAAGCATATGGCTGGGCTGGTGATGCCAGCGCGATGGGCTTCTATTGGGGTGGTGTGATTCAGGTTCTGTCGCCGAAAGCCTGGATGAAGAACATCCAATCATCAGAAGAGTTTATTACAACAGGGCCGATTGCTCATGAATACACTCACTTGGTGCTGGATTATATGGCCAGAGGCAATTATAGCCGCTGGTTTACGGAAGGTTTGGCTCAATATATGGAATACCGGATAAACAGTTATGAATGGATAACTGCCGGTAACCAGCTGACCGGTACGCTATATACCATGGATGAGCTAACTGATGACTTCGACGAATTACCGAATCAGGCGCTCGCTTATCGTCAGTCGCTCGCGGCAGTACGTTATATTGCTGAGGTACACGGTGAGGCTAAGCTGAGTCAGGTAATCAATTACCTTAAGGCCGGCGTGAAGGTAGATAAGGCAATTGAAAAGACGCTGGGTATAGACTATGCTACCTATGAGATGCTTGTTAATCAATGGGCAAAAGCTAATATGAAAGAGTATAGTAAAGATGCAAAATAAAGGGATATGCCATAAGGCGTATCCTTTTACATATATTTGGGAAAATTAACGTTACTATTGCTTAGGGGGGAGTCATATGCTTAGCCGGCGGGATTTTCTCAAACTCTGCATGTCTGCGGCATTAACCGCCAGTCTGACAGAGCATCTGATGCCGATCATGCGCCAGGCCTTTGCCGAGAGCAAGCTGACGAAACCGCCTGTAATCTGGCTGGAACTCGGGTCTTGCACTGGCAATTCCATATCTTTGGATAATGCCGTCAATCCAACGCTCAGTCAAGTATTACATGATATGATTGATTTGAGGTATGACTGGCTGCTTAATGCAGCCCAGGGCGAGCAGGCAGTACAAGCCATTATGGATACTGTGGAAAAGGATGCAGGCAATTTTTGGCTTGTCATTGAGGGCTCGGTTATGACGGCTGATCAGGGACGGTTTAATCATGTTTTTATGCGGGGAAATGAGATGATAACAGGCCAGGCTGCACTTATGGAATTTGCGCCTAAGGCTAAACATGTCATTGCTGTGGGTACCTGTGCCTGTTTTGGCGGTCCGGCCGCTGCTTACCCTAACCCTGGCGGTGCTAAGGGGGTATGGGAAGTAATCAAACAACCGGTCATTAATATACCTGGCTGTCCAAGTAATCCTGACTGGATAACAGGCACCTTCAGCCATCTGCTTATGTATGGTCTGCCTGAATTGGACAGCTATAACCAGCCCAAACTGTTTTTTGGCAAGACCATCCATGATATGTGCCAAAGGCGCCAACAATTTGAAGACGGTATTTTTGCTGCTTTTCCCGGTGAGAGCGGCTGCCTATACAAGGTGGGGTGTAAAGGGCCGGTTACCCATGCCGATTGCCCCAAACGCCAATGGAACCATTATGTTAATTGGCCGGTCAGGGCAGGCGCGCCGTGCATCGGCTGTGCTAATCCCGGTTTTCCAGACAGCACAATGCCTTTTTATGAGCATTTGCCAGATCTGCAAACCCCTATGGGGGCACTTAATCTCAAGAAATTTGGTGTTGCTGCTGCCGGTCTGGGGGCTGCCGCAGTAGGCGCGCACTTAGTTACCGGGGTTGTTGCCAAACGGGTCGGCAAACATTGGCTGGATGGGACAACACCCCATGCACCGGACCCGCCGGAGAACCTGGAGCAGCTCAAGCAGGAACTGGACGACCTTATTCGCCAGCAAAATACACTTATTAGTGAGAGCAAAAGCCTGGAGAAATCTAAGGTTAAGCGTAAACTGCGCAGAACGTTTCGACAGAAAGTTGTTGATTTCTTTCGGCCGGGGCCAAAGCATAGGAGGTAGCACATATGGCTGTGCAGACAATATTTCCGGTAACACGTATTCATGAGCCGCTGCGGGCTGATGTTGAGGTGCAAGATGGTAAAGTCACCGATGCCTGGCTGGGAGCTCACTTGTTCCGGGGCATGGAGAGTATGCTGCAGAACCGCGACCCGCGGGATGCAGCCTTATTTACCCAGCGTATTTGCGGGATTTGTTCATCAGCCCACGCGATCGCTGCAAGCATGGCGCAGCAGCAGGCGTTCGGCGTTCAGCCAACACCGGCTGGACAGCATCTTACCAATCTGATATATGCCGCAGACATTATCCAGAACAACCTCCGGCATTTTTATGTGCTGGTACTCTATGACTATGTCAAAGGCCCGGATATGCCGCCGTATATAC
This sequence comes from Sporomusa sp., assembly GCA_029256645.1. Next base: position 12,759 of record JAQSXM010000015.1, read on the forward strand.
CGCGCCCACAGGCTGATTACCGTCTGCCGGCGAAAGTAAATGAGGAACTCTTGCTGCACGCAAAACAAGCGGCATTCCAGGCGATGCGCGCCCATGAGGCTATGGCTGTGTTCGGTGCCAAGGCACCGAATCAACAGACCATTCTGCCGACCGGGGTAACCGAACAGGCCTCGGTGGAGCGCATTATGGCCTATAGTAGTATTTTGCAAGAAATCACTGAGTGGGTGGAGAATTTCTACATAAACGATGTCATGACAATAGCTGAGTATTATCAGGATTATTATTCGATCGGGGCCGGCTACGGCAACTTTTTTTCGGTGGGAATGTTCCCGGCACCACTGACTGGCGACAGGGCTTTTCCTGCAGGTTTGGTTATTAATCAAGGCCAGCCTGAGCCGATTGATATTAATCATTTTGTTGAAGAGATCCGCTACAGTTGGTATAACGATGATATAACCCCCCGGCCGCCTGGGCAAGGCCGCACAGAACCGGATCGTGATAAACCTGAAGCCTATTCCTGGGTAAAAGCACCGCGTTATAAGGAAATACCAGTAGAATGCGGTGCTCTGGCCAGGGGATTTATTAGCGGTGATTACCGGCGAGGGGTGTCGGTAATGGATAGATTGATTGCCAGGGCGAGGGAAACACTCAAGATTTGTAAACTAGCACTAGGCTTTGTAGAAGAAATCGTACCTAACTCGCCTAGCTGCCAGAGCTATACGCCACCTGACAGCGGGGCTGGCATCGGGCTGACTGATGCCATGAGAGGCGTGCTGGGGCACTGGATGGAATACAAGCATAATAAGGTGACTCATTATCAGGTTATTACACCGACAACCTGGAATTTCTCGCCGCGGGACAATCGGGGGCAGCGGGGGCCGGTCGAACAGGCGCTCATCGGCACACCAATCGCTGAAGGCGGCGGGCTTGTGGAAGCCGGGCGTGTGATTCGCTCTTTTGATCCCTGTTTTACCTGCGCCGTACATCTGTTTAAGAAGTAAATTACTGCATGTGATCAGTTGAAGCCAGCCACAAGGCATGATACAATATTTGCTAGGAAATAAGAGACTTGGCCTTATGCCAAGTCTCTGTTGTATAGTCAGAAGGGGGACAAATATGAACATCTTTCAGGCTTGTGATATACGCGGCGTAGCCGGTAAAGAATTGACTGATGTAATGGCCAGACGCATTGCTTTAGCGGTAGGGATTAAGTTTACCGGCCAAAAAGTAGTGGTGGGCGGAGACATCAGACTGTCCACTCCCAGTCTGCAGCGAATAATGATTGATGGCTTGGCCGAGTCCGGCTGTCAGGTGATAGATATTGGGACAGTGGCAACACCAGTATTTTACTATGCACTTAAGGCCACCGGTGCAACCGGCGGCGTTATGGTAACAGCTTCGCATAACCCGGCCCAGTATAATGGATTTAAGCTGGTGCTTGGCCCTAAACCGGTTAGCGAAGAGGATGTAGCCCATATTGGGCAGCTGGTGGCAGTAAATGCCCGTACTCAGGGCAGTGGCTTGGTAACAAAATTACCTGTCATGGCCGACTATCTTGAACATACTGCCGGTAAGGCCCTCCAGGGTTGCTTGAAAGTAGTCATTGATGCGGGTAATGGCGCGACGGCTGCCATCGCTCCCAAACTGTTTCGGCGGCTGGGGTATGAGGTCATTGAACTCAACTGTACCCCGGATGGACGTTTCCCCAATCATCCCCCCAATCCGGCGCTGGCGGAAAACCTGGCGTCTCTCGGTGAAGCCGTGCGGCTACATGGTGCAGCGTTGGGGATTGGCTTTGATGGTGATGGCGACAGGGTCGGTTTTGTTGACGAAACCGGCCAGGCGATCGATAATGACGATATTATGGTGCTGATTGCCCGGTATTATCTTGCTCGCGAAAAAGGGGCCATTATCTATGATGCCAAATGCTCGATGGTAGTACCGGAAGAGGTAACTAAAGCCGGCGGACGACCGGTTATGGCCCGGGCCGGGCATACCTTCAGCAAAACCGCCTTTATGCAGGAGCAGGCACTTTTTGCCGGTGAAATCAGCGGCCACTTCTTCTTTCGTGACCTGGGTTATGATGATGGTATGTTTTCCGGGCTGAAAGTATGTGAGTTGGTAGCCGCCCAGGGCAGCCTGTCTGCCCAGGTAGCTGTCATCCCTAATTACTTGCTGACGCCAGATATTCGTGTTCCCTATTTAGGCTCAGATAAAACGGCAGTGCTGGAGCAGGCCGCAAGTAAGCTTGCTGTATACAGGCCTAACCGGATTGATGGTGTGCGAATTGAATTTGCCGATGGCTGGGGCATGATCCGCGCCTCGGTTACTGAGCCGCTCTTTACCTTGCGGTTTGAAGCTAAATCAGCCGAACGTTTGAAAGAGATTAAGGAGATTTTGCTGGCTACGCTGCCGCCTGATGTACGAGCAGCAGTTACCGGTAAATTGCCGCCAGAACTTCACTAATCAATCCTTAATTGCAAGTGCCGGTAAAAAGGATTTGCAGGGTCCTAAGTCGAATATATATTTGTTTTTAAAAGGCGATATATTCTAGAAGAGGTAATTATGCAAATTCATGTTTTGGCCAGTGGTAGTACCGGAAATGCTGTATTTATTGAAATGGACAATACCAAGCTATTGGTTGACGCCGGCATTAGCACCCGGCGGATCAAACAGTCGCTTGAGGCCATTGGAACTAAAGTGGAAGATCTTGATGCTGTGTTTATTACCCATGAGCATCGCGATCATGTCAACGGGTTACAGACCTTACTCAAAAAATACCGGTTGCCGGCCTATGCCCGGCCCGATACCTGGCAATCCATGTATTGTAGGGAGGCCCTGCCGGATGAGTGTTGCAAGGCTCTCCCCGACAGCCTTGATATCGGTAAAATAAAGATTGAGCCTTTCAGTATTTCCCATGATGCGGCCGATCCTGTGGGCTTCCGGCTATATGCCGGTGATACTAAGGTTTGTGTTGCTACAGACCTTGGTTTTGTCACTCCGACAGTCAAGGATGCTTTGGCCTTGTCTGATATTTTAGTTTTAGAGTCTAATCATGATTTGGATATGCTGCAGAATGGCAGCTACCCCTGGCATTTAAAAAAACGTATTATGAGCAATCGCGGTCACCTTGCCAACACCGACGCTGGTTGGACCCTGGCAAGGCTAAACCGCAAAGCGCATACCGATGTCTTCTTGGCCCATCTAAGCCGGGAAAACAATCGACCGGAACTGGCTGAGGAGACGGTAGCAAATATTTTAACAACACAGGGCTGCAAACTCGGACAAGATATTACTTTGCATCTTACCTATCCTGAAAGAATTTCAGGGTTTACCCAAACTAAGTAGGAGGCGATTGTATGAAATGGTTCAGGAGGTTAACTCCCTATATCGCAGTATCACTCATTAGTATGATTATTGGCGCTACCCTAGTGGTAGGCTGTGCCGGCAATGCTGCCGATAAAGCTAAAAAACCTGAGCCTGCAGGTTCATCGTTCAAAGCCCTGCAGCCGCCGACCGCGCAGGCCAATGTGTCGGATGCACGTAATACACCCATCGTCAGGGCAGCTCAATCTGTTGGCCCGGCTGTTGTCGGTATTACCAACAAAGCCTTTGCCCGGGATATGTTTAATCGCAAAGTCCTTGTTGAACAAGGGACAGGCTCTGGCGTTATCTTTGATGCCCAGGGCTACATAGCCACCAATTTCCACGTAGTCCAAAATGCCCAGGAGATTGCCGTATCTATGGCCGATGGGCGTAATCTGACAGGCAAAGTAATTGGCGTTGACCAGGCAACCGATTTGGCTGTTGTTAAGGTTGATGCCGCCGATCTACCGGTCGCCACACTGGGAGATTCTGATGCGCTTATGGTTGGCGAACCAGCTATCGCTATTGGTAACCCGCTCGGACTGGAGTTTAAAGGCAGTGTAACTGCCGGTGTAGTCAGTGCCCTTAACCGTTCGCTGGACATTGGCGAACGCCGTTTCAAACTGATCCAGACCGATGCCGCCATTAATCCCGGTAACTCCGGTGGGGCCCTTGTTAACGCCGATGGTGTTGTAGTTGGCATTAATAGTGCTAAAATTGCTTTATCGGGGGTTGAAGGTATCGGCTTTGCTATTCCTATCAACAGCGCCAGGCCTATTCTCCAATCGCTTATCGACAAGGGGCGGGTTATTAGAGCTTACCTTGGCGTAGGTGCACTCGATCAGACCTCTGCCGCGAAATACGGCTATGAACTCAACCTGGAAAAAGGCGTTTATCTTGCTAAAGTAGCCCAGAACGGCCCAGCCTACAAAGCCGGTATGCGTGAGGGTGATGTTATATTGAAGGTTGCCGGCGCCGAAACCAACAGCGTTGCCGAGCTAAGGGCAGTTCTTGATAGTCAACCGGTAGGCAGTCAGGTTGAAGTGGTGATCACAAGAAATAACCAGAACCAGACGATCAATGTTCTCTTAGAAGAAATGCCAGGTCAATAACAGGATGAAAATAACGATTCTTGCTATAGGTAAGATTAAAGAGAAATACCTGACAGCCGGAATTCAGGAATTCTTGAAGCGGTTGACTCCATTCTGCAAACTTGACATCCTTGAGCTTGCAGAGGAACGTATGCCTGATAACCCGTCCCCAGCCGAAAAAACACAAGCGCTCACCCGTGAGGGTGAGCGCATTTTAAAAGCCGTCCGCCAGGGAAGCTACTTGATTGTATTAGATGTGGCCGGTCAGGCACTGTCATCCGAGCAACTTGCTGCCAAATTTGACAGTCTGGCGCTTAGCGGAAACAGTGATATCACCTTCGTCATCGGCGGGGCCTTCGGGTTGTCCGCTGAGCTAGTTGCTGCC
>JAQSXM010000382.1 GCA_029256645.1 Sporomusa sp.
AAAAGTCATTTAGGCCAACGAACTACTTTAATGATCTCACAAAAACCCCTGCGAAGATTTGATCTCGCAGGGGTTTTCTGACTTGACCAGTTGTACACGAAAGCCTGCTCCGCAGGGTTTACCACCTCTGCTCCGAATTTTTTCGATAAAATCACACATAAAAGATCGCCGAGGGAATTGCCTTCCATGTGACGGTACGGAAGATTGGGAACCATTCGATCAAACGCCATCAACATATCGGCAACTACATCCGGATCGGCATTCTCATTGATGGTTACCCCGGCTGTAGTATGGGGAACAAATACCTGACAAATGCCTTGTCTGATACAGCTATGCCGGATAAGCTCCCTCACTTTGGCAGTAATATCAATAAACCCTTCTTTAGGAGTGTCCAAACTGAACTGATCCATAGTTGCCACCTCTTAACCTTATACTATACTATTATTATACTTCCGCTTTAAAATCATTTTTCCTGTTATATTATAGCTTATTCAGCATTAGCGTGCTCCTGACAAGCCAAGTGAACCTCTCAATCATCTAGTAATAACAGTTTGCCTAGCTGTTGCGGTAGTATATAATTAAAAGAAATATAAGATATTTAGGGTGATTTTATGAGCTTTAATGACAAGGTCTATGAATTTGTCCGTCAAATCCCGGAAGGAAAAGTTGCTTCTTATGGTCAAATTGCCTACATGACTGGAAGCTGGCGGGCCTCCCGGGCGGTGGGCTATGCACTTCACCGTAATCCGTACCAAGGTAAAGTCCCCTGCCACAGAGTGGTTTTTAAAGATGGCAGACTCGCCGCTGGCTTTATATTTGGTGGTCAAGATGTGCAGCGACAGCTGCTTGAGGCCGAGGGAGTTGAGTTTACCGCTGATGGGCGTGTAGACATGGATAAATGCTGCTGGGTTTTAAGTGGCAAACCATAAAAAATCAAATAGGGCCTTGAACTCTATAACCACTACCTTCAGCATAGAATTCAAGGCCTTTTTTCATTTTCAATATCAGACTTTAAACTTACCAACAGCCTGAGATAATTGGCTGCCAGATTAGCCAACGCTTGACTAGCAGCAGCAATCTCCTCCATGGCAGCAGACTGTTCCTCAGTAGCTGCCGAAACTATTTGTGAGGTGGTTTTCTATTGCCGTAATGAATCTTTCAGTCTTCGATTTACCAGTGTAACGTCAAAATCCTGGTACCACTGCATGGCCGCCCATTTTACCATATCAGCATGCTCTGGATGTTTTGGGTCGGCTATTACTGCTAAAAACTTGTCATAGCCGCCCTCACCACCTACATCCTCCGGCGGTGCATTGCCTTCGCCGCCAATACATATTGGATAGTTGTATTGATAGTTTTCTACCATATTTAATACTTCAATATAATGCTGCCAGTCATCGCCAAAGTCATAATTGTATTTTATTCGTGAGTATTTCGGAATATAGTCTGAGAGCTTACTCCCGGTCTCCAGCTTCATCGGGACTGTATTAGGATATTCAAAAGCATCCTCACTGCACACTAAATTAAGGATTGGTTCATCGCCATCAAATATGAAAAAATCATGCAGGTGATAATCCTTCCAGTTAAAGGAAATCTGTAAAACCTTGTGCAGTTCGTGGAAGGTTATATGCCACGGGACGATCACATGGCGCCAAACCCTATGGTTAGAAAGACTAAGCATGATCTTTAGCTCCACTGCCTGACAGGCAATAATAGCAGTGTTCGCAAAAACCGCCAAATCTTTATACAGGCTTTCATAGGGATACATAAAGCCGTGGCTGTCATCACTTACAAGATAGGTACCTACCTTTCTATTTATCCGGCTTTGATTGATTGTGTCGCTTTGCAGTTCATCTGCATAAAAATAAACCGTTTCGCAGGCCTTATTCATTCTGGCAACCGTTGTCCGGTCTTTGGTTTTAGCATAAATAAGCTCTGGTGAGTGCTGAATAAACTGTTCGACAATCTCAGCCTGGATACACTCAGCAAGCAAGGTTTCACGAATACTATGTATTATGAGTTCATTGAAATTCTTAAAGTCTTTGGCCTTCATCCCATGCAAAACAATGATATAACGGTTACTATCATTTACCAGCACCACTGTTTTTCGGCGATTAACGGTGATTATATTTGCATGCCACGAAAATAGAGACTCCTCATTGGTTGCTGCTATTGGTTTTATTTTCAACTCATCAAATAGCTTTTTGGTACATTGGACTAACATAGCGGCCCCCTATTGATACAAGATTTAACTCAGAATTGTCCTTATGCAGGACAATTCTTAATAGAGTTCGGCCTTAAGCTCATTTTTCCTGTTTTATTGTAGATTATTTTGCCTTTATCTTGAACCAACCTATTGCCGAGAGCGTTAAGTTTACAAAATAATTAAAAAATCACCTTTAATCACTAGTTGCTAAAAAAATACCCATCATGTAGAATAACAATTAGCATCTTTGGTAAGATTTAACTAATTACATTCAAATTAAGAAGGGTGGACTTTTATCATGACACACGAAGAATACGCAGCCATACTTAAAATGGCTATTGCCAATGAGGTGGAATCTTATGAATTTTACAAGGGAGTTTCCGAAAAAGCTACCGACATTGTCATTCAAAAAATGTTTAGCCAATTGGCTGCAGAAGAATGTGGTCATCAAAAGCTAATTGAAGGTTTTCTTGCCGGGGATTTTAGTACCATGCGTTTTCATGAGTCTGCAGATTATAAGATCTCAGAAACGGTTGACAAACCAAAGCTTTCAGTGAATATGAAGCCTGCAGATGCGATTGCGCTGGCGATGAAAAATGAAGAAGAAGCAATGAACATGTATGCAGAATTTGCCAATGCCAGTGTCGACCAGGAGCAGAAAAAAATATTCCAGGATCTTTCTGTTATGGAGAAAAGCCATAAAATAAAACTGGAAGAATACTATGTGAACATTGCTTATGCTGAGGTGTGGTAGTCTATTATTAGCGTAGGCGCTAAATAGGAAAGACCTGCAAGATTAAATCCTGCAGGTCTTTCCTATTTAGCATCTGCTCTTGCTCAGTCAGATGTGCAGCGGGGACAATTTCGAACCAGCATTTGCAGGAAAAATTTGGTTAGTGTCGAAGAACTGCACAAAGTATTTTTCTGCGCAGTATGCCGGTAAACAGCTAATTAAACGCAATAGATAGCAAGACGTATGTCTATCTTGTGGGCGGAAGGGTGAGAGCTTGTCTAAAATAATCGAGGAATATATTGTGAAGCTCATGGCAGCAGACAGTCAATTAGAGCAAATAATCAACCTACGGCGGGAAGCAGAGCCGAATTATCAACTAGAGCTGCCGCTTACATTCATCATAGACAAACATTATCGCTTACTTTACGCCAATATAGCTTATCGCTTACTTTACAAAATGGAACCTGAGTCATTTGTCAGTACTATAGGTATGCAATTAGGTATGGAAAGTGAACAGATTAACCAGATAAGAAGCAAGCTTGATGATGTATTCACTAATGGTAAAACCCGTAAATTCGTTAGCTATATTAACACCCCCCGTTATGGGAAACGAGCATTTGAATTTGTAGTGAATCCCTTATACAATAACGACGGTAATATCGAGGCAGTTATTAGTACCGCAAGGGATATCACTGCGATGTTGGCCATTGAGGAGGAACAACGGAAGCAGAAACAACTCTATAAAAATTTAGTTGAGAATTATCCTGATATTATCGCTCGTCATGACAGAAATCATCGCTATTTGTTTATCAACTCTGCCCTTGAACGTCTGTCCGGCATCTCTCCGAGTGAAT
>JAQSXM010000383.1 GCA_029256645.1 Sporomusa sp.
AAACTGCATTGATCCTGGTCAGCAGGCAATAAACCTGGTTTTGCCAGCATTGGCTTAATTATTGGCATAATAATCCTCATCAGGCTAGTTTGATCTTAGTTTCTGCAGGACAAGCAAATATATTACATAAAAATAAAAACAGGCCGGAATTATCCGGCCTGTCAAATAGTCAAGTAGTAATTTATCTGTTGGATTGGAAGCAATCGCGGCAATATACAGGTTTTCCGGCAGTAGGGCGGAAAGGAACCTGAGTTTGGATACCACAAGCGCTGCAAGTAGCATCGAACATTTCGCGTTGAGGGCGAGCGTTGCTGCCACCACCCATGCGTCCACCGTTTTGACGTTTTCTAGCTGCACGGCAATCCGGGCAACGGGAAGGATCGTTTTGGAAACCCTTCTCAGCATAAAAAGCTTGTTCTGATGCGGTAAAAGCAAAAGCTGCGCCGCACTCCTTACAGGCAAGATCCTTGTCTTGATAATCCATCTTTAACCAACCTCCGTAATATGTGTTTGACTCAAACAATTGCTGGTCGGTTGGTCAAGAATTGAAGCTGCTAGCCATCGAAAGCAATTATATTTTGTCATGTAATCAATATAACGCGTACTAAAGTAATTGTCAAGAGTTGGTTATTGTTTTTTCCAGTTCATCTAACATATTGGAAAACCTGCCGAGAGTAAGCTCAATAGGCCGGGCTTTGGACATGTTGACACCTGCTTTTTTTAGGATGTTAATGGGATAATCTGAGCCGCCGCTCTTTAAGAAATCGATGTAGCGCTCTTGGGCGCCATCGCCTTCAGCCAGAATTTGCTGTGCCAATGCTGTGGCTGCTGCGTAACCTGTAACATACTGGTAAACATAGAAGTTCGAGTAGAAGTGCGGTATTCTGGCCCATTCAATGTCTATTTCCGAGTCAACCATCATATCTGGACCATAATATTTGACATTAAGAATATGCCACAATTCATCAAGCAAATCTGCTGTTAATGTTTCACCATGTTCGGCTTTGTCATAAATGCTTTTCTCAAACTCAGCAAACATTGTTTGCCGATAGACGGTGGCCCGCACCATTTCAAGGTATTGGTTTATCAGATATAATTTCTTCTTTGTATTTTTCGTTGTTTTTAGCAGGAAATCATTTAATAGAATCTCATTGGTGGTTGAAGCTACTTCGGCGCTAAAGATCGTGTATTGGGAGGTAGTATATGGTTGGATAGCTTGGCTGTAATAGCTGTGGATGGCATGACCCATCTCGTGCGCTAAGGTACTGACATCCTCTAGCCGGTCATTATAATTTAAGAGAACAAAGGGGTGGACACCATACACTCCCCAACAATAAGCACCGGTTTGTTTGCCTTTATTCTCATAGACGTCAATCCAGCCTGAGGTTAACCCCTTATTTAAAATACCGGTATATTCAGGGCCAAGCGGAGCCAGGCTGTCACGTACTAATTTTAGTCCCTCGGAGTATGAAATGTTAAATTTTACTGCTTTCGCTAGTGGGGTATATAGGTCATACATATGGACTTTATCAAGCTTTAAAGCCTTTTTTTTGAGATCAATATAGCGGTGCAGCGGTGCCAGGTTGTTATTGACTGTGGTAAGCAGGTTATCGTAGACGCTTACCGGGATGTTGCCGTCAGATAGGGCTGATTCCAGTGTCGAATTAAACTTGCGGGTGCGAGCGTAAAAAATATTCTTTTTGACATTACCTGATAGTGTAGCGGCGAAGGTATTACGGAAGGCGTTGTAAGAGCCGAATAAGCCGGCAAAAGCATCTTTCCGCACGCGACGGTCAGGTGACATAATAAGAGAGCGGTAGCGCCCTTCGCTTAGTGAGAGGGGTTTGCCGTCTTCACCGGTAATGTCAGGAAACTTCATATCCGCATGGGCCAACATATTAAAGATTGTTTCTGCTGCTTGTGTGGCTTCAGCTGAGCGGGATAAGATCTCTTCTTCAACCGGTGATAAAATATGTTGTCTTTGGCGCATCAGATTGTCAAAGTAAAAGCTGTATTCGGCCAAGGAATGTTCACGCCGGAAGGTTGTCAGTACATCATCAGGTATGGCTAGGATTTCAGGTTCAATAAATGAAGTAGCTGCACTTGTTTCAGCCAACAGGCCTTCGGTTTTGCCGACAAGTGCCTGATATTTGGCATTTGCCGAGTTCTCGTCCCGCTGCAGGCGGGCATAGGCAAATAATTTGCCTGCCAGGATATTGATTTCGTCTCGCAGTTTGAGACAGGCGATAAGGTTTCTTATCGATTGAGCTAAGATACCCTTGTATTTAGCCACCTTAGACAGGTCATTTTTAACATTATCAAAGTCGGCTTGCCATAACTGCTCGCTGGCGTAGATATCTGTAATCTGCCATTTATACTCAGGCTGTATTTCATCACGGGATGGCAGCCCTGTGGGCGTTTGCGACATAAGAACACTTCCTTCCAAAAAGAATTAAGGATAACTTATAATATATATTAGCGTAGTATTGTGGTATTTCCTGGTATAGCATGCCTGAGTAAAATATTTTCTATACTTTAAAGTATTTCAGGATACCGTCACAGATGCTTTCGGCAGCATTATCCCGGCCATCCACGCTGGATAGGAGCATTTCTTCGAGTACATTGGAGATAAACGCCACTTCAATAAGTACGGAAGGCATATTGGTATAGCGTAACACGTAAAAGCTGGCAAAGCGTGCCCCCCTGTTTTTTGTACCTAGTTTTTCCGCCAGGCTCCGTTGTACCAGATTGGCCAGGATTACTGAATCTTTATCACCATAATGGAAGGTCGTAGTGCCAGATGCCGTATTACTGGTAAAGGCATCATTATGAATGCTGATAAATAGATCAGCTTCCGCTTGATTGGCAGCTTCTACCCTTGCTCCCAGTTCTTCATTGGTTGTTGCGTCTGTATAGGCTACATCGGCATCAGTGTCTCTGGTCATAACTACCGTAGCTCCGCTTTTTTCAAGCTTTTCTTTGAGCAGTAAAGCAATTACTAAGGTATTGTCTTTTTCCATAGTGCCGGTTGGTCCGAGAGCCCCCGGGTCGCTGCCGCCATGCCCTGGGTCCAGGCAAATGACTTTGCCTGCAAGGCGTGCATTCTCATCTTCGGTTCTTTCATCAGCATGATTATCAGCCGGCAACCGTGGCATGGATGAATCTTTAGAGTTAATAAGCACCAATTCCCGTTGTGCATCATAGCGGATTCCCCAGTTAAGAACCTTGGCCATATTGCGGAGAGTTATTAATAAATCACGGTTGACGCGGGCGTTACCAGGCATGTAGCGTCCATCAATCATTATCCGCATACTGTTCACCATCCTCACATAGTATAAGTGATCTACTGGGTAATGTTTACCTTGTTTTATTTTATGCAGAGTTGGTTTGGCTGGTGACTGCTGCGCACTTTCAAGTTAGTGAAGGATATTTGACAAGGCTGACCGAAACTACTATACTTGCAGGGAGATTATGGTACCGGGAGAATGATATGAAGGTTCTACTATCAACGCTAAATGCTAAATATATCCATTCTTCACTGGCTCTAAAAGACTTGGCAGCTTATTGCCAGGCACCAGAGTGGAAGATAACTGTCCGTGAATATACTGTGAATAACGGTTTGCTTGAGATATTAAGTGATATATATGTTTGTCAGGCTGATGTAATTGGTCTGGCCTGTTACATCTGGAATATTGAAACTGTTTTGGAGCTTGCATCACTAATTAAAAAAATACGGCCACAAACAGTTATC
>JAQSXM010000384.1 GCA_029256645.1 Sporomusa sp.
AGCTGACTCAACAATCGCTGCAGCCACATCACGGATTGATTTTCGTTTGCTCATACTGTACTGCTGAATGCGACGGTAAGCCTCACTTTCGGTTAGGCTGTACGCATCCATCAGAATACCTTTAGCCCGGTCAAGCACTTTCCGGGTTTCAAGTGAGTTTTTGACTTCCTCCAGCTCCCGCTCTAATTCTGCAAACTCCTGAAACCGCGATAACGCAATTTCCATAGCCGGAAACAGGTTTGCTTCTTTAACAGGCTTAACCAAATAAGCCAATACACCCGAATCCTTAGCTTTTTCCACGATCTCCTTCTGACTGAAAGCAGTTAAGAGGAGCACCGGCGACAGCTTTTCGTTAGAAATGATTTTGGCGGCTGTAATACCATCCATCTCAGGCATCTTGATATCCATAACAACAAGATCAGGGCGGTGCTTGCGAGCTAACTCAACTGCTTTAGCTCCGTCTGCAGCCTCACCAACCACGGTATGACCGGCTTCTTCCAATAGTTCTTTCAGGTCCATCCTGATAATTGACTCATTGTCTGCAATTACTATCCGCAAAGCGTCCATGTTACTCCTCCTTCGCCTCTTTAGCGCCTTCCGTCAGCCGGGGAATGGAAATAAAAGCATGGGTCCCGGCACTGGAAAACAGGCGGAATTTTCCCCCAAGGTCATTTTCTATCAGAGTCCTGACAATTTGGAGGCCCAAACTGTTAGTGTTTTGCAGGCAGAAACCTGTAGGAAGACCTATACCGTTATCATAGATATCGATCTGATAATTGTCCGGTGTTGTCGCAATATCCACACCAATCAGGCCCTCTTTGCGCCCGACAAAGCCGTGCTCAATAGAATTCTGAATCAGCTCGTTGATTACCAGCGCTAAACTACTGGCCTGTTCAGACGGTAATATAACGGTTTGCCCATTGAGCACTGTTTGAATATTAAAATCCGGCTCAAGCATATTTTGAATAACCAAATCCAGAATATTTTTTGTGACTTCAGCCACATCAATAAATTCTCTGTCTTGTTGTGACAAAAACTCATGGACAACTGATATGCTCAATATCCGGTTGACACTTTCTCTAAGCGCAGCTTTCACTTCCGGCGTTGTGGTGCGTCTGGCCTGCAATCTGAGCAAACTGGCAATCGTTTGCAGATTGTTCTTGACCCGATGGTGTATCTCCTGGATTACGGCTGACTTTACCAGCAGCTCCTTTTCTTTTTTCCTGAGTTCGGTAACATCAGCAATAATAAATACAGTACGCACTACCAGGCCGCCGACAAAGATCGGAATAGCCCGCTGCACCAGGATCATGTTGCCGGCTTCAGCTTCTTTTTCCACCGCTAACCCAGTCGACAAAGCCTGCTGTGCCAGCTTCATATTGACCTGACGGTCAGACACCCGCCGGCCAATAATATGGTTGATACCCAGCACTTTATAGATTCCATCTGCTGCTGAGTTAGCAAATGCAATATGACCGCGTTCATCAATAATAACTATGCCATCCCGGGTTGCCAGCGGCCGGTAAATTTTACGCCCCAGCGGCCCTCCGTCTGCTGCCATCGTTAGCAGCATATATGCTGTTTCCACAAGCATGCCATGACCATTGGCACTGGCCTCCTGGCTGTTGGTCTCAAAGCTTGCCGCAGCAATGATCTTCCCGGCAGGGTCTTTGATTGGGAAAACCCGCATCTCAAGTGCGTCCATACCAAGCGCCCACTCGCGCTGACCGGCTATATTGGCTCCAGAAAGCAATGTTCGCCAGACCAATGGTTCCTCACTTGATTGTACGGTACTCCCCAAAATATTTGTTTTAAAATCAATATAGCTGGTATTGGGTTTAGCTTGCGCGACAATTGCTAAAAAATTTTCATTGCGGGCCGCAGCATACAGGGTAACCTGAGCATGCGCAAGGTCAGCAGCCAGCCCCAGAATACTTGATACTTTATCAATAAATTGAGTTTGGCTTGGAGTTAAGACTGTTATTTTCCGGCAAATATCTGCCGCTACGCCCATAAACTTTTCCCCCGTTCCCTAAACAAAAACCTATGCGCTGCTTAATCTTTTATGTATTCAACTGCAACCTTAAAAATTCCTTGTTATCTGGTACCAATTTTACAAAGTTACAGTCAACTGTCGTTCTTTACAACTTTGCCAAGGTTATCCCCCTAGTTATCCACAATATCCACAGGGTTATACACAGACCTTATGCTTATTACACAAAGATATTACGCCACTTTTATTAAATTACCCACATTATCCACAATGTTCTTTTTGAGGTTGTCCACATCACCGGCATCCCAATTTAAGAGAAGGTACAGCATTCAGGTTAAGGTCGGCAAAATCTCCAGCCAAATACTGATAATGAGCACGGCAGGCAATCATCGCGGCATTATCAGTACAAAGTACCGGCGGCGGATAAAAAACGGCAAGGCCCCGGTTTCCGGCTTGTACCGTTAATTCGGCTTTCAGGGATGAATTGGCAGCTACCCCACCGGCTAAAACGATTTTAGTAACACCGGCATGTTCTGCTGCCGCTAGTGTTTTCATAACCAGCACATCAACAACAGCGGCCTGAAAGCTGGCAGCCACATCTGGAATACTGACAGCTTCGCCCCGCTGCGCGGCACTGTTTAGATAGTTTAAAACAGCCGACTTAAGCCCACTGAAACTAAAAGCAAATTTATTTTCCCCGTTTTTGCTGGCAAAGGCCCGGGGAAAGGCAATCGCTGCCGGGTTCCCCTGTTTGGCGGCATTATCAATGTAAGGCCCGCCAGGATAAGGAAAGTTCATGACCCGGGCAATTTTATCAAAGGCTTCACCGGCCGCATCATCACGAGTCTGTCCCAAAAGTACAAGCTGATTATAATTGGCAAAAATGTGCCCTTCTAAGTGATTAACACCAATTAGTGGCTTATTCAGAGAAAATGCAAGAGCCTTGGCAGTTGCCACACCGACAAGCAGGGCACCGACCAGACCCGGGCCGTAGGTGACGCCAATCGCATCAACAGCTGCCAGTGTTGTTCCCGCCTCTGCCAACGCCTGGTCAATAACCGGAATAACATTCTCAATGTGTTTGCGTGAGGCGATCTCCGGCACAACACCACCAAATTTTTGGTGTGTCGGTACTTGCGACGAAATAATATTGGCTAAAATAGTACGCCCGTTTGCGACAATAGCAGCTGATGTTTCATCACAGCTTGTTTCTAGTGCCAATGTTAAGCTTTGAGTCATAAAAAAAGACCTCCATCACATGTCTGCTAATTATTACATGGTGCAAATGATGTATTAGAATCTCGAAAGTGAGCCAAATTAGAATCAAGGACAGCAACATAAAGTCCGGGAAAGGAGGTGCGAATATATGGCACGCTCGAATAAACCTGTTAATCCTGGTGCTGAAAACGCTCTTGACCGCATGAAAATGGAAGTGGCTAATGAGTTAGGTATTTCCGAGCGCGTACGTAGCCAAGGTTGGTCTACAATGACTTCTGCAGACTGTGGTCGCGTAGGTGGTCACATGGTTCGTAAAATGATCGAGCAGTATGAATCTACTCTCCAATAGATTGTAAAGCGCAGGGCGGCTATGGCCGCCCTGCTTCTATTTGTCACCTTTATACCTGGTCTTGCATATGTTATCTTACACAATCACCCTGGGGCCACAATCTAGCGTGGCTCCCTTTTTTTATACCTTGCGGCTTATTATTACTAGCTATTGGGGATTGCTACAGATTATCCAACCACATGATCAATGCGTCTTCGCCTATTTCGGCGTAATAATTGGGACGGATGCCACGCTCGAGGAAGCCCCGGCGCGAATATAGCTTCCGGGCCGATGTATTGGACGGACGGACCTCGAGGGTCATACTGACTGCCCCCTGGACTTTAGCAGTAAGAATCATGTTCTCCAATAAGAGTGATCCCAGACCGCGTCCATGATACTCTGGCAAAAGCGCAATGTTTGTCACATGCGCTTCATCTACAACCAGCCAGAAGCCCCCATAGCCCACAATCCGGCGATTATCTGTCACAACCAGATAATGTGCCAGGTCATTGTTGCAGACTTCCTCTTCAAAAGCAGCCCGCGACCAGGGCATGGTAAAGGCCTTATTCTCAACAACGACTACTTCATCAATATCGCTCTTTAGCATGCGGCGTATGGTTAATTCCGACATTTCAGCGACACTCCTGCGACTGCCGACGTTCCCACAGTTCTTCAGCCTCTGAACGTCTGATATATAACGGCTCCAGCGCAGCTACATCATGCCTTATACCCTGAGCATACAACTGTTGGGCCAAAACAGCCACACTACCGGCCCGCGGCATAACAACATGTGGTGGTGCAGGCTGGGCGATCTCGTCTTTGTACATTACCGCTGCCTCACCCAGTAACAGGACAGGCCGTTCTTTAGCGGTAAGTTCAGCGTTGGCCGCAGTAAAGGCCACTACCCGTGGCGGCTCTACCTCTGCCATAACACCCTCGCACCACTCGTATAAGCCAAGGTAGACATTTCCCTTTTGGGCATCAAGCATAGGTGCCAGAAGTACACCCGGCGCCGGACAGGCAAAAGCCATCGCGGCTAGAGTAGGCACGCCGATTAATGGAATATTAAGTGCATAGGCGAGTGCCTTTGCTGTAGCCAACCCGATCCTAAGACCGGTAAACGAACCCGGACCAATACTTACAGCAACTGCTTTAAGACTGTTTTGAGAAACTTCCGCCATCGTGAGCAGACTGGAAATATGGGGCATTAACCGTTCAGAATGAGTTTTTCGTGTCTGAACAGTAAGTTCAGCCACCAGTGTATCTGGCGTGGCAATAGCAACGCTGGACACGAGGGTGGCTGTATCAATAGCAAGAATCGGCAACCTGTTTCAACTCCTCGCAAAGCTCTACATACCGCGTCCCCTCAGCCGTAAGGCAAAGTATCCGTTCACTAGGACACTCACCTGTCTTCATTGTCAGCCAGAGACGTTCTGTTGGTAAAAATTCCGGGAATTTGTCCGGCCATTCAATAATTGCAATGCCGCCAGCCCCAAGATAATGATCAAAACCAATATCAGCAAGCTCGGCCGGGTGTTCCAACCGGTAAAGATCGAAATGATATATCGACAGCTCCTGACCGCTGCCGGTCACGCCCTCATATACATTGAGTACGGTAAAAGTCGGACTGGAAACGCCCTCAGTCACCTTAAGTCCGGCAGCAATCCCCTGACTTAACAGTGTTTTACCGGCGCCCAAGTCACCGGCCAGGCACAAAATATCACCTGATTTTAACAACTTAGCCACATTCTCCCCAAATGTGTAGGTTTCATCAGGCGAATTAGTCTTAATAATGAACATACAGTATTACTCCTCCTGGCGGAAATGGTTAAACCCTCTGGGTTTGAGTTTTTTCACCTGACCGGTTTCATCTACAAGTGTCACACCCTCGCTGGCGTCAACGACCTCGCCAACCCTTATCACCCGCAGTTCAGGGTGTTCGGCCTGCAGCGTTTCATACTTGCCTTGTTCCATCGTAAACACTAACTGGAAATCCTCACCACCGAAAAGTGCATAGTCAATCGTTTGTTTATTAAACTTGGCAGCAGCTCCTGCCAATTCAGGTGCAAGCGGGATTTTATCAGAGTACAGTTTAATGCCCACTTGGCTGGCTTTAGCTATTTCATGGGCTTCACTCGCAAGCCCGTCACTGACATCATCCATACTGGTCGCACCGAGGGCTGCCAGTAATTGGCCGGTTTTGACCTGAGGTCTGGGAGTCAGATGAGCTGTGACCAGTGGCCAGGCAAAAGCATCATCCTCCCATTCGCCGGCTTGTAAAAGATCTAACCCTGCTGCCGAACTTCCCAGATTACCGGTGACAGCCACAACATCACCAGGCCGGGCACCTGAACGGAGAACCACATTGGCCGGTTCAACCTCGCCTGTTACAGTCACATTAATCACCAGGCCCTGCGGACTGGAAACAGTATCGCCGCCAACAATGTTGACGCCAAACTCACGGCATATCTCTTTCATACCTTTATACAGATTAACAACAAAGTCAACCGGGATAGACCGGGGCAGAGCCACCGACACTACCGCGTGACGGGGTGCCCCTCCCATAGCGGCAATATCACTCAGGTTAACAGCCACAGCTTTGTACCCAAGTTGCCAGGGGGTTGTTGTCGTCAAATCGAAGTGTATCGCTTCAACCAGCATATCAGCTGTTAGCAACTGCAACTGACGGGGGGTAGGTAAAACCACCGCAGCATCATCGCCAATGCCAACTACCACACTGCTATGATCATTGATTGTATCTTGTTTGATTAAATCAATCAGACCAAATTCGCCCAAATTGCTAAGATCATTCATGAGAAACACCACCTTTAGGGTTGTGTAATGTTTCTAAATTACTTTCTCTTTTATGCAAACATTTCCTGCAAGGGTAGTATACCACAAAGCAAAAAAAAGTTGTATGAAACAAAGGAATTCTTGTTATAATAGCAAATTTATTCCATAGATAACGGACACAACAACATCAGGAGGCCTCTTATATGGATAACCTGCGTTTAAAAATAT
>JAQSXM010000385.1 GCA_029256645.1 Sporomusa sp.
GTGTGCAACCTGCTGCCAGCAAGCCGTTAAATGAAGATTTAGTTGATAAACCAGACAAACAGTAATTACTTTCGTTTTGCTCTTTCTTGGGCATGTTGGTTAATATTTTGGTTTATCTTCTTGCAATCAAACTTACTCAATTTCTCCCCATAATTGTGTCGGTTCCCCTCATACGTGAACGTGAACCAGTTCCCAGATAGATAACTTCTTTCCGCAGTTTGTACACGCATTAAATCACCCCGCCTTTTTGTTGCTTGTCCAGTTACCAGGTGGCCAGACTCCTCTGGCTCAGACTCAGACTCAGACTCCTCGACCAAAACCTGTCCATTAACATCTGCTAATATCCGAGTAAATTTTTTAACGAACCAATCAGGAAAGTCGTCTAATTCAGTACCATCCTTGTCTATAATCGCCTGGCGCTTTACTGCCACCTTGCATCACCTCCCGCTTAAATATATGCAACTGCTGGTTGTCTGCTTGCCTCTTTACTTTCTTGTAATAAGTCGCGCTAATCAACTTAAAACGTCATGACGATTGTCTTATTGCCAATACAATAGTTTTGATGATACCTTGCGGCTTAAGAAAGTTATTTGCTTTAGGGTTGCTAAGAGTTTCATCTTTGAGCTATCGCTTATGCTAAGATAAAAATAAGCGTTTCGCGCATCATTTTTTATACGCGAAACGCTTATAATGATTCCAGAGGTGGTCACATGACAGTAAATCAAAGTATCTTATACCGAAGGTTAAAAGAGACTTTTTTAAAATTAGCCCAATCACACCAGGAGGGCCATAATGGACGCAATTTACGCACGGGTTAGCACAGATGAACAGGCGAAAACCGGTTACTCGCTGGGAGATCAGGTATCTCAATGCCGTCATAAGCTTCTCAGTCTGGGTTTTACCAATATTAAAGAGTATATAGACGACGGTTATAGCGGCGAGTTCTTAGACCGGCCTCACCTTGATCACCTACGTGATGACCTTCGCCATGGCCATATAAAAAATATTGTGGTCTATGATCCCGACCGGCTTAGCCGTAATTTGACTAACCAGCTACTAATTGCAGACGAAATAGAAAAGGCCGGAGCTCAGCTCATGTTTGTAACTGGCGATTATGACTGCTCGCCAGAAGGTCGTCTCTTCTTCTCTATCCGCGGCGCAATTGCGGCCTTTGAGAAGGCTAAAATTCGGGAGCGAACTATGCGCGGCAAACGAGCTAAGGCCCTTTCAGGTAAGCTAGTGTTCAACGATGATGCCTATGGTTATGCTTATGACTCAGAAGCCTGTATGTACGTCATAAACGCAGATGAAGCTATCATAATAAGATTGATCTTCGACCTGTATACCAGTCGCATGTATGGAGTTAACAGCCTCAGGGCCGAGTTAAAAGCCTTAGGCATAGTAAACCGCAAGGGCGAACCTTTCAACGCTTCTACACTCCACCGGATGCTTGTAAATGAAACATACGCCGGCATCAAATGGGCGTTCAAAACTTATGATAAAGCAATCGCCCAGAAAAAGAGAAAGAAGACAATTCGTGATCAGTCCGAATGGATACCAATAATCGTTCCAGCCATTATCAGCCGGGAGACATGGGAAAAAACTATTGAGTGTCGCCGGCACAATAAAGCAACAGCTAAGCGCAATACTAAATATGAATATCTATTGCAGAATATAATCCGCTGCGAGGCTTGTGGTTACGCCATGCATGGAGTTACCTACCCAAGAAGAAACAGCAAAGATTACTCTTACTATGTTTGTACATCCTACATCAACGGCCATGAGTGTCCAGACAAAAAGAATGTCCCCAGTAAGGAGCTTGAAGAGGCGGTATGGTCAGACCTATTAGCAATGGCTAAAAAGAAAAAAGGTTTTTCCGTATTACATAAAAAAGATACCGATCAGTTGTCGGCAAAAATAGGGTTAGAGAAACAGCTTGAGAATTTAAGAAAGCGCACGGCTGCAATTATAAAATGGGTTGCAAACGGTACCATTAATATTAATGATGCGGAAAGAGACTTACTGGTTATTAACAAGGAGATTGCATCTGCGCAACTTGCGATAAACAAAATCATTACACTGCCTGTAGCCCGGAGCATAAAGAATGAAGACTTTATTAATGCGGAAACATTTGAACAAAAAAGACGGGCTTTACTCAATGCCGGCATTAAAATTTCAACAAAACGCGAAGACAGCACAACCGTATATAAGATAAGGCTTTAGATAGTTTTCAAAATTGTATTTATCGCTTTCACATGATATGCATGCATGATGAAAATTTGGCAGCAGTCATGAAAAAGCATGATTTTCAAATGAGCGAAGAACCGGCAGATACTGAACGGCAATTTTACCGCCGCTTTGCCTACTTCTATGGCTTAAGATCAAATCCAATGGGAGACTATATCAAGGAATCAATTGCTATGGAGCGGGAAAATGTAGCAGGCATAATTGGCATAGTTCAAAATATGATATAATATCCATTATTGCAAGGGAGGCATCTGCCTCCTTTATTTTTTTAAAGGATTTTAATCTCGATAATACGAATACTACTTCACAGTATTAATTAATTCGAGGAGTCGCAATGCCTGATTTTGCAGTACCATTAACCTGCCCCACCCTATCGGTAAAAGATTTTCTACGCCGCCAGGCGGGGATATCGCTAACTTTATGGCGTAAGATAAAATACAAAGGAACACTCAAGGTAAATAACTTCCCGGCAACGATACATGGCTTGGTTTATCCCGGTGATATAGTTACTGTCACCTGGCCGGAAGATTCGACAATCATGGCGGAAAACTTACCGCTGGCCATTGCTTATGAGGATGAATGGCTTTTAGCCACAGATAAGCCCGCCGGTATGCTGGTGCACCCGGCATCCGGCCAGCATTCAGGAACCTTAGCAAATGCTGTTATGCATTATTATCAGCAACAAAATTACTCATGTGGTTTCCATCCCGTCAACAGGCTTGATCGCAATACCTCAGGCCTAGTACTTATTGCCAAACGACCAGATATTCAGCATTGGCTGAATCAAAACCAACAACAGTTAGCAAAAACATACCTGGCCATCGCCGCAGGCCTACCCTTTCCGCCCGAAGGGAGCATCAATGTCCCTATTGGCCGGAAGCCCGGAAGCATAATTGAACGCGAGGTTAGCCTAACCGGTCAGCAGGCAATTACCCATTATCGTGTACTTAATGTCTTTAAAAATGCCAGTTTGCTTGAGATCATACTAGAAACTGGACGTACCCACCAGATACGGGTACATTTAAACCATATTGGCTGTCCATTACTAGGTGATGACTTGTACGGTGGGTCAACAAACTTAATTCACCGACAGGCATTGCATGCAGCTAAGATCAGCTTACCTCATCCAATTACGCAACAGATTACCGATATTATCAGCCCTATTCCTGGTGACTTGACAGATCTTATAAGCCAACTTGGCGAGCCGGTTACAAATATGCTATAATGTATGGGAAATATGCTATCATATATCTGATTTTCAGGGAAAATATAGGAGGGATTTCATTTGTCATTAGTCACTTCGAAAGAGATGTTTAAAAAAGCGTATGCAGGACAATACGCTGTTGGAGCGTTTAACGTTAATAACATGGAAATTATCCAGGGTATTGTTGACGCAGCCAAGGAAGAACAGGCCCCACTGATCCTCCAGGTATCTGCCGGCGCCCGCAAATATGCTAAACATATCTACTTAATGAAGCTGGTTGAAGCCGCTATAGATGATTCAGGCCTGCCTATTTGCTTACATCTTGACCATGGTGAGGATTTTGAAATCTGTAAATCTTGCATTGATGGTGGTTTTACTTCTGTCATGATCGACGGCTCAAAACTGCCATTTGAAGAAAATATTGCTCTTACTAAAAAAGTAGTAGAATACGCCCATGAACGCGGTGTTGTTGTCGAAGCTGAGCTTGGCCGTTTGGCTGGTATCGAGGATGCCGTCAATGTCAGCACCAAAGACGCTACATATACTGATCCAGATCAAGCTGTTGAGTTCGTTGAACGTACCGGTGTAGATTCATTGGCTATTGCCATCGGCACCAGCCACGGCGCTTATAAATTTAAAGGCGATTGCAACCTTGATTTTGACCGCTTAACAACAATCTCCAGGCTTCTCCCGGCTTTTCCCCTTGTGTTGCACGGCGCCTCTACTGTACTACCTGAGTTTGTGGAAAAATGCAATAATTATGGTGGGCAGATAAAAGGTGCACAAGGCGTACCCGAGGATATGCTGCTTAGGGCAGGTAAACTAGGAGTATGTAAGATTAATATTGATACCGATCTTCGTTTAGCTATGACAGCGTCAGTCAGAGAGCATTTATCCAAGAACCCGTCCGACTTTGACCCTCGTCAATACCTCAAACCTGCCCGTGAAGCCATCACAGGCATGGTCAAACACAAGATCCGGAATGTTTTAAACTGTAGCGGTCGCCTAAAGTAGACTAGCATATAATTTCTATAATGGGAAAAATTAATGATATGTCCATTATAGAAAGGGGTTGTATCATGCACACTAACAATGTCAATTTTGCCGCTTTATCTACAGAAGAACTTAGTACCATTGAAAAATTTGAGAAAGAGTTTGCTAGTAAACATGGCAGCAAAGTTTTTCTTCTCGCATTTAACACTAATAAATAAGCAGAAAAAAAGCGCCGCTGTTATGCACATCATGCACACATAACAGCGGCGCCTCTTTTTCTTATAAGAACTTTTCCGGTTGCTTACAAAAATCTTCGAATGTATCATTAGTGAACAATATATTGGTACCTAAAAATCGCGAATAGCGTTTTTTCTCTTCGTCGATCTTTTCCTGCTTTTTCCCTGGATAGTTGTTAATTACAGTTATGCGCAGACGATCATTACGATTGGTCTGAATTCGTTTTATCAGATATTTTATATGCATATCAGCGTCTGGAAATGAATAACCGCAAAAAATAAGGTGTTCCGTGTCACGCAGGCTTATTTCAGTTTTATGCCAAACAATATTTAAAAAACTATTTGACATGTCTTTAAAAAAAGTCGGCGGTACAATAACTGGTGTTTTTATTGACTGGCAAGTTGCACACAATGCCTGTGATGGATCTGTTAGCAAGCGAAGAATTCCCTGTTGGTAATTAATTAGCTTTAATGCATTACAAGTCGGGCAATAAGACCAATTAAGCGAGCCATGTACCTTATAAAGGTTAACAATAGGCTTATTCAGTTGCTGTAGATAAACTGGGCTTATATAATTAGTGAAGTCAATGCCATAATCAACAGCAATATCATCTCTAGAAGTTAGCGCCTGATCGATCAATACATCATAGTTAGTAGATAGAAATATCATATCAGTCAGACAGCCAAGTTCGCTCAGACGGTCCACTAAACCGCGATGAAGACCTTGTACATCTGATGTTTTATCTTCCAGTACCTCAGCCATTAACAACACCAGATATTGCCTAATAAAACCAATACGATTACTACCTTTAGCAAGATTCTCGAGATCGAAATCTTTGAATGACTGTCGCTTGCGAACAGCTAAATCTAAAAGACCAATTGCCTCTTCAAAGGTCGGAAAATTGATAGTATCCAGATCATCATGAAGGACATCAATAAAAAATATTTGTTTAAAATAGGCACAAAGTTCGCTTACCCGTTTAACGTCGCTGTAATTATTCTTATCCCGGAGTTCTTTAAAATATTTTTTAAAGAGCATACTTTGTACTGGCGCGCCCTCCGCGGCAGAAGCGCCGCCGCCTAAAAGGATTGTTGTTTTTATCATACCAAAATTTATTCTTTCCTCGAAACGCAGGAGTATGCAAAAAAAACGTCCAACTGCTGGATGCAACATTATGCAGCTTGTTCATTACCATTTAAAAGAACCCTAAATTCATCACCAGAGATAAACTCTTTAGCTAGTAATGTGTCTATA
>JAQSXM010000386.1 GCA_029256645.1 Sporomusa sp.
TCCATAGATACCCCGGCATGGCCGGCTACCACGGTTTGCAAAATACCAACCATCCATTGAGGCCAAACACCGGCAGCTACACAGACCAGGGCCAGCGATCCCATTCCGATCAACATAGTGCCCGGAACTTCAGTTGCCTGTTCCGCATGACTGCTGCGCGGCTTGGCAAGGAAGGTAACACCAAAAGCTTTTACAAAACAGGCGGCAGCCAAAGCCCCGGTCAAGCCAAGCAGGGCAATCAAGACAACTGCGCTCAGCTTACCAACTACACCACCGATTGCCGTGGGCAGAAAGAACAGCGCCTGAAAGGTAAACCACTCGCTGACAAAACCATTAAGCGGCGGCAACGCCGAGATTGCGGCAGCTCCTACTAAGAAAAATAAGGCGGTATAAGGCATCGTTTTGATGAGTCCACCCAGGTGCTCTACATCTTTAGTATGGGTAGCATACATCACAGCCCCGGCCCCCATAAACAACAACGATTTAAAAATCGCGTGGTTGAATACGTGGTAGAGAGCTGCAGCCCAGGCTAGACCAGCCAGCGTTTGCTGCCCGTAACTCATAAATACCATGCCGGCACCAACGCCAAGGAGAATAATCCCGATGTTTTCTACGCTATGATAGGCTAAAAGGCGCTTGAGGTCATGCTCCATAATAGCGTACAGAACGCCGAGAACTGAAGAAATAATGGCAAGAACTAATACCAGTCCACCCCACCAGGCTGGTCCTACTCCCAGGAAATCAAGGAAAAACCTGGCCATGCCATAGATTGCCGTTTTAATCATAATTCCGGACATCATGGCCGAAACATGGCTGGGAGCTGCAGGATGCGCCTCCGGCAACCAAATATGCAGCGGCATAACCCCGGCTTTGGTACCAAAACCAATAAGTGCACACAGGAAGATTGCATTTCTCATCGTAGCTGAGAGGGCGCTGCCATTAAGAAACTCAAAGTCCAAACTATTAGACCCTGTTGCCAGCAGTAGAAAAGCGATGGCAATAAAGGCTGTGCCAACATGGGTCATTAAAATATATAGATAAGCAGCATTTGTATTTGAGGTCTTTTCATACTCATGATTAACCAGGAAAAAGGACACTACCGTCATCAGTTCCCAAACAATAACAAAGGCTACTACCTGACTCATCGTCAGTACCAGTACCATCGACAGTAAAAATGCATTAAATAATGCGGCTAACACAGCAAACCGGCAGCCGTAATATTCACGGCTATACCCAATGGCATAAACACTAGCAGCAGTACCAACCACACCAAAGGCCAGCAGAAAATACGCCGATAAATAGTCGATCCGGACTTTTAGCACCCCGAGCGGTGCCCCGATGGAAAAGGTGATGACCTGCCCCTGCGTCCCCAATACCGCTATTGCACAGAACGCAGCCGTCAAACACCCTAATGCCGCCAAACCATGGGAGATATAATTCGTAGTTTTGGAACTACCTTGAGTGACAATTGTGGAGATTATGCCCAGACCGAATAAGCCGAGCACAACAAGATACAATTGATCAATAAGCACTAAATTCACTCCTAACCCAACGTAAATATTTGTTGCCAGAGGGATTAACTACAACGCGGGTATACATCTGCCAACTTCCTTGAGGTGTACTTGGTATGGAGCAGACGATGGCTGTTATAATCATCCAGGAAATATTCATATAGCTTTTGCATATCAGGATTGTCATGTGATTTTCTGTATTCCGAGTTTTCGTCATGCCTATAAGCGCTGCAGGTGCGGCTCGCATAGGCAGTATTCTTATCACGTGCCAGCAGTACTTTGGGCTGCCCGCCACCACTTACGCAGCCATTGGGACAAGTCATTACTTCTATGAAATGAAAATCAGCTTTACCAGCCTGGATAGCTGTTAGCAATGGCACAACATTTTTCAGTCCGGCAACGACAGCAACCTTGAGTTCGAGTTCACCGATTTTGACAGTGGTTATTCTAACACCCTCGCCGCCCCTGACAAAATTAAGATTCAAATCAGGAATTGACTGTCTTGTAAGTAACTCATAGGCGGTACGCAACGCAGCTTCCATCACACCGCCGGTAGCGGCAAAAATAGTACCGGCACCGGTATATGTCCCCAGCGGCTTATCAAAATCCCCCTCAGCCAGGTTATTAAAATCAATGCCAGCATCTTTAATTAACTGGGCAAGTTCCCGGGTAGTAATCACAGCATCTACATCCCGATAACCACTGTCTTTCATTTCCGGCCGCTCGCTTTCAAACTTTTTACAAGTACAGGGTGTAACAGAGACGCTGTAGACCTTGGCTGGATCTACACCATCGACTTGAGCGCCATAAGTCTTAAAAAGGGCGCCAGCCATCTGTTGCGGGGATTTACAAGCGGAGAGATGAGAAATTAGCTCCGGGTAGTCCTGCTCAAGATATTTAACCCAGGCCGGGCAGCAGGAGGTAAACATCGGCAGCACCCCACCCTCGGTCACCCGTTCAATTAACTCATTGGCTTCTTCCATAATCGTTAGATCGGCTGCAAAATTGGTGTCATAAATCCGGGTAAAACCCAATTTGCGTAAAGCTGCAGCCATTTTTCCCGGTGTCAGACTCCCAAATGGCATACCAAATTCTTCGGCAATAGCGACCCGCACAGCCGGGGAACATTGCACCATAGTAAACAGTTCTTTACTGGCCAATGCATTTTTCACTTCCGGGGCATTGCCGGTAAAATAGGTTGCAAACATTGGCTCTTTTACTGAATCAAGCATGTTGCGTTCATGAATTTTTTGCTCCCGCGAACTAATACGATTATCAAATATCGACGCATAGGCACTACAGACCTGAACACATTGGCCGCAAAGTACACACCGCTCATAATTGATTGTTTGTGGCTGCCCTTTTACCCCTTCGATTGCATCAACCGGACAAATACCGGCACAGAGCCGGCAGCCGGTACACAATTCCTGATCAATTCGGATAATACCAGTTTTATTTACTGACATAACAGCGCCTCCTATTTTGTCAAAAATATGCAATCTATTATCTATATACAACGCGTTAAAGTTTTGCAGGCTGGTGGTGTGTTGACAAAAGCGGAAGTCAAGCGCCAGCGGTGGAGCGTTGCCAATAAATTCGTTCACCGAATTAACAAGGTTAGGGCAGCTCAGCATTGTGCCGGCTCTTCCTTGGCTACTTAATAAAAGCAAGCTCAAGTGCCTGCACAGGGCATGCATTAATACATGCTGGTCTATCTGAAGAGCACTCTATGCATAAATCACATTTGCTCACTACCATAAAATTCTTTTCAATTAGATCAGCTTTAGTTTCAGCCGTAAACGCGGCTGTCTTGATAATAAACAGGCGTGGTGTGACCGGTATGTCCATAGCTCCTGCCACCTTCGGGCCGGTACCCGCTTGAACAAGCGCACAAGCAAGCTCACAAGCCTTACAGTCGATGCACTTTTCGGAATCAACGATAACAAAAGCGTTTAATTTTGTATCCATTGATAATCTTCCTCCCAACAATTGATTTCGCCATTGCTCCACTATCATAAATGCAGCGGCTAGACCAGCCAGCGTTGGGAGCATCCAGGACACAAATAATCAAATACAGCTAAAAAGGGCTACTTTTTTACTGTGGCAGCTATAGATGAAACACTTTTTCCTGAAGGGATTGCTGATGTATCGCGAATATAACTATACCAGTAAAAAGTGGCAACGAAGACACCAAGGCCAACGATATTTCCCAATATGGCGGG
>JAQSXM010000387.1 GCA_029256645.1 Sporomusa sp.
CCTACACTGGTGGTAACTGGCAGCCCCGGTCAGTCAATCTCCATATAAACCTTCACTTGGCCAAGATTGGATCTGAGTGAAAAGGGCTGACGTGCTACCAACACGTCAGCCCTTTTCTTCTCTTATATATAACACTGTTGTAATCAATAAATTTCTAAAAAAGCCGCAGAGCAAACCCTGCCGGCAACGGGTTAAAGGCCACCGATAAAATCGGGCAGGTTATGGGCTTGGTATGATGTTATAGGATAGTGGCATCTGATTCTCAGCTTCTAACCAGGTAGTCTGATGAGCGTTAACGCCTTTAAACGTGTGAATAAATGCTTCCAGGGGGGTGAGGTTGTAGGTTCCACTGGAAAATACAGCCGCATCAACGACAGCACCAGTGCTGACATTATAGACAGTCTGCTGGAAGGTAATACGATAGGCGTTTTTCTGTTCTTTTAAACGAACCCCGTTAACCTCGGGAACAATAACCCACCGGCAGCCTGCGGCGCTGGCTTGCTCCAGCCAGTTCCCTGTTTCGTTTCCATCAACGATAAGGCAATCTGGCAGGGTTTTGTTGTATTCATCCATTAATGCCTCGCGCATATACCAAAAGTCGTTTGCTAAGCTGCCTGTCAGGTTATTTTTCATGGGAGCAATGTAGACACGGCCCGGGCTTGCTGGCCGTTTGGCAGCCGGGTCAGATAGTTTGACTCCGGCTTGCCGGGCCTGTTGCCGCTTATCATAATAATTTTTTACTGCTGAATCCACATAGCTGGTTATCTTGTGGGGATCCTCAGTAGTAGCAGGCATGCTCCAGTTTATTTCCCGCCCGAATTGCTGGTAGCCGCCAACCAGGGTTTGCAGGACACCTGTTACGGGGTCACCGTCAATTACTACCCGGGTTAAAGGCAGGATTGGCTCAAATTTATTGGCAAAAGCAGCATTCCCTACAGCAGGAGCGCCAAAAGTAATTACCTTAATCTGTTCGGGATTTATGCCCATGCTGAGAAGCCGTGCACCGGCCAGTGTTGCGGCTGCACCACCTAAGCTATGGCCAGTCAGATAGAGTTTATCATCAGGGTTCATTCGCAGCAGGTCGGGAAACATAAGGGGTGCGTTTTGACTATTGTGAAGGATTGCAGCCGGCCCGGCTTGAATAAATTGATTAAAGCCCCGATGAACCTGCGGGTCTGTCTTAGATAGTGCCTTTTTGCCGGCATTGGCGGCAAACTCCTCGGCGTTGCTGCCGGAAAAATAGATTTTATCGAATTTTAGATTGCTTTTCATATCACTAGTGGTCTCTGTTCCCACAATCGCCAAAACATAGAGATATTTTCCAGGAGCACTTTCTTTTTTTGCCAGCAGAAACCGTGCGCCGCTATGCTCTGGCGGTTGGAAATAGTGATCAATATGCCACCCGTCCTGTTCAAGGTAGCGGCTGGCCAATTCGCCGATCCGGTCGTTGTAAGCGGCTACGCTGGCTGCAGCTGCAATATATAGGGCATGGGCTTCTTCGTAGTCTTCCCTGGGCCCGGTGTACCCAATCGTTGAATTCCACAATAACATATAGCTCAAAAGCAACAGTAGGATTCGTTTCATAATTCCTCCTAGGCCGATCCGTTTGATCTATTCCGCTCTTAGCAGCTGTGAATACTGCAGAGTATGCTGTAATTAGTATTAATCTAATTTTACTGGATAGGCGGTAACTGTCAAGCACAATTGCATTACCAATATATTGCAGAAAAATTAAAAAGCACCCATTCTCAGCCGGTTGGCCGGGAAAGAGTGCTCTTCTTATTTCATTCTACAACCACGCGATACACAAACACCCCGATGCTTGCAAGTGATATTAATACCACCCCAAAAGCTCCGAGCCTGTTTCCCTGTTTATTTTCGTATAAAGCATAGCTATAGGAGTGGATCCCGGCCAGTATTGTTACTATTAAAAAAGTTATGTCGGTCATTGGCTATCCTCCCTCTTAATTGGTGAGGACTTGTACATGAGCCCGGTCCGTCTAATCTTTACTGAAACATTTAGATTAAATTTAACAGTCGGATATACCTCATACCAATTGATCTGCTCAGCCTCGTCAAAATTGCTGAAGAGCTTGCGCGTGTATAAGCCAAAACCAACTACGTCTGTACCTAACTCCTGTGTGTGCGCCAACATTTTTTTCATCTGTCTTGTTAGAATGTTCGACAAATGCTGTTCCAGCAATTGTCCGTATTCGCGTGCCTCATAGTTAATGCCGCTGGGAATACTGGTAGTTTCACCTTCTAGCAGTATGTCGATATCAAATACCAGTGTTCCATCGATCCTTGTCAGTCTGATTTTTGGTTTTTCCCCAAGACGCAGCTGGACATTGATGCCATGTTTTGGTGCAAGCGGGTCTTCTACGGTAATAAATCCTCTGGTAAACTCCCCGCTCAAAATAGAAACCGCCCGCGTTTCCTCATTGTTAAGTACTCCGACCATTTTATCGGCCATAAATATGGCGGTGCCGATTACCTCAGCAGGATTGCCGCCTTCACGCCCCAGCCCCTCCGGATAATACGCCAGTGACTTATCGCCGGACCCTTTTTTTCCGACCGGCTTAGGCTCCAGGTCAAGGGGATTGAGCCCCATAAATGTTGCGTAAGGGGCTCCACTGGTCGCCTTTAATCTAGTGTAAAACTGGTGGAGGTTGGACGCCAGGAAATAACCAGTATCCTGCCGGGAGGCAAGGGAGGTCTCCAGCCACCGTGAGGGAAGTTTCTCCATGATAGGTTTGTTTTTTTGCATGAATTCCTTGGCTGAGCCCCGCGTAACCGTAATAAACATCGAGCCACGGAACTCCCGGAACCGCAGCAGTGGGCCCAATACATCACCAATCCCCTGTTTTGCCAGATCCTCCCCAATGATTATGGCCTTGGTATGGGACAGATTGGGTGTCCGGGCAACTACTGAGTTAAGCAGGTTACGGGCTTCGGCGAGAGAGGGAGCAATGATAGTGACCAGAAAAGTACTGGATTCACTTGAGCCGGCCTCTTTTCCGCCTTGCCCTCGCCCTGTTGCTATCTGATAGGTGAAAATACTTTGCTTGTCAGGACCGGGGTCGATACCAACGCTTACTACATAGGCAAAATCATCAATCTCCCGGGCGCCATTGCAACCGGTGAGACAAAGAGTGAGTAATAACAGGAGTGCACTAATCTTCAGGCGGAGGTCCACGATTTCTTTTTCCTCCCTTTGAAGAGGGTTACTGTAAATAATAATAAGGGAATTCCATAAAGGCCGGCATTATGAAGGGTTAAGGTTATTATCGTATCCAACCGGATGACACTGGCAATATCAGGCGGTATCATCGCTATCCCGGTGACTAGCAGGGCCAGCGATGGGATGAGCGGGCGAACGGTAGTCAGGTTAAAGATCCTTGTAATAAGGTAGCCAGCTATATAGATATCAATAGCAATGCTCATTATTCCGGCGATGACCCACAGCAGGATAAAAAGGGATTCAACCCGCTGCACATAGCGGTTGAGATATACCAGCCGGGCCATTTCGAAGAATGGAATTGTTTTCTCAAGCGCGATTTTTGTCCCAAAGACCATCGTGAACACGAATATAGACAGGGATTTCAGTAATGTGCTGCCGCCCAGGCCGATTAATGCGGCCCGTTTGATGGTACGCAGGTTTTGAAAAGCGGGGCCTAGCACAAACAGGAGCAATACCCCGAAATTTATCCCCGATATCGCCAGACC
>JAQSXM010000388.1 GCA_029256645.1 Sporomusa sp.
CTGCCAGCAAGAATAAATCTTCTTCTACCTGATCCAACAAGGCTCTTAAGTCCTTAAAAACCATACCGGCCGGAACAACGCCAGAATCATTGATCTCCATACAATAACAAGGCCGACCGTCCAGTTCTCCGAGATATTGCCGATTGATCAATGCCTGTTCTATTGTACTAACCTCTTTACTGGTGGGTATGGCCGGCTGCGTTAACTCATCTTTAATGAGTATTTGGGTTGATCTGAAAATAAACATCCAGGCTGTCTCGGCAGCAGTCTTGGGAGGGATAACAGCCGGGATGTATCTTTTATATATGCCATTATCAGCCATGACACCCACTTGTTTTATGCGCCTGGGCAGATTCGGGGCTCTGATAAACCAGCTGGCCGCAAAAAAAGGTCATCCTTACCTTCACTTTATCAATATCAACAGGATTGACTGTCAGCAGATTGTGATCAAGCACGACAAGATCAGCCTGCTTGCCGGCCTCAATTGAACCGGTTTCATGATCAATAAATAAAGAGTACGCACCGTTGATCGTAAAACTCTTAATCATTTCGGCAACAGTAACCCGTTCTGCCTTATTCAGCAAATATCGCTCATCATCCATATCGGTTATATCCTCCACGCCATAGACACGGCCATCGAAGATATTGCGGGTAACACCGGTTTCAATCGCAAACAGCGGGTTGGGTACAGGCGTAATCGAGTAGTCGGATGAAGAAATTATGCTGATACCCTGGGCGACAAAAGCTTGCAGCGGATATTCGTACTTAGCCCTTTCCCCTAACAGCCGGTAATCAACATTGTGCCACCAGTTTGGTCCTTTGAAATGCCAATAAGGCTGAACACTGGCAATAACCTTTAATTCTTTGAACCGGGGTATATCTGCTTGATCAACAAGCTGGAGATGGGTAATAGTATTGCGAAAATCACCCGGTGAATTTATTTGCTGAGCTGTTTCCAAAGCGTCGAGAACCTTCCGCGTAGCTGCATCGCCGATCGAATGAACGTGAATCTGCAACCCGCGCTGATTGGCCCCGGCGAATGCCCGACCAAGCATGCCCACATCCCATAATAATTCACCATAATAATCAGGGCCTTTTCCGGTCTCCAGGGTGTAAGGCTCTAACAAGTAACCTGTGCCCCCCTCAATAACACCATCTGCAAAAAACTTCGCCGTCGTTATCCGGAAATTAGGGGAATGATATTCGGCTTGCAGAGCGTCAATTGCTTCAAACTGACTAAGCAAATTATCCTGAGGCTGAATCATGATGGCGCCCCGGACATGGAGCGCCAGTTCCCCCTGCTGAGCCAGATGGTTGAGAGCTTGCAGGATTAAGGGGGTAAACCGGCCCAGAATAGCCAGTATACCAGTAATACCAAAGCTGTGCATCTTGCTTTGGAATGCGCCCATGGCCTGTACGTATTGCTCCAGGGTGTACTGGGGTTGCATAACCAGCGATATGGCGCTTTCCTTCACCGTACCCCACAACTCACCGGTGACAGTATCCTTTTCGATTATGCCGCCCTCAGGCGCCTCGGTGTCGCCGGTTATACCGCTAACCGCTAATGCCCTGGAGTTGACCCACCAGCTGTGCCCGTCCATAGCCCGTAGTATGACCGGGATATCGGGCGCCACAGCATCCAGGTACTCCTTCCGCGGTCCTTTGTTTACATCATCGCCTTCAAATGCACTCCATAACCATCCCTGACCAAAAACAGCTTTACTATCGGGATGCTGGTTAATAAAGTCTTTTACCGCCGCAAGGTAGCCTGCCAGGGTGGTAATTCCGAATAACTGCACCTCATACAATTCGGTAAGGGCAATTCCGGGCGGGTGAATGTGGCTGTCAATCATTCCCGGGATGACCATCTTCCCTTGCAGGTCAATTTGTTGCGTGTCTTTATCAACATAACCGGCTATTTGCTCATTATTGCCAACAAAGAGTATTTTATCTCCCTTGACAGCGACTGCCTGATAAACGTTATCCTGTGCATCGGCAGTGTATACTACGCCATTGACCATTACAATATCGGCAAAAGGTCCCTTTGTCATTTTATTCACCTGCCTGGTTTCCAGTTGAAGAACCGTTGACTGCTGACGCTCACGATGTTTCCAACTTGTTTTTAGAATTTACGGTCTTGCTCAGTTGTTGTCACCTGGAATGTAGAAATAAGATCATCCAGGAATTTATCTGCAAAGCTTAATTCTGCCTGCTTATAGGCACTAAAAATCCTGCAAAATCTGTCCTGGGCCTGCTCATGCAGTATTGCATGCACTTCGAATATTTTTCTCCCTAACGGCGTTAACGTATAATATGTTTCTTTTTGGTTGTTCGCCAGCCGCTGGACTTCAATCATATCCTTTTTGATTAATTTAGCGGTTATTTTTGAAATCCCGCCCTTAGTTATATTTAGCTTTTTGGCAATAGCGGTTGTATTGATCAAAGCGTTTCTTTCAATACAGTCTATCACATGGCACTCGGCCAGCGACAGCTTCACATCCCTGAGTTCCTCATAATCCTGCTCATTTAGGATCGCTCGTAATACTTTTTCCTCGTAATCCTCAATATTGTTATAATTATAGACAAGTGCTTCAATCTTATGGATTAGATTCTGAACTTCCAAATCTCTACTTCGCATGTTATCAACCCAACTTTATCTAGTGTCTTGAGAATAAGAACCACTTTTCATTATACAGTATGTGATAAAAAAATAAAATAAATCATTCGAAAATTGTTTACCAAGAAACAATAATATGCTATACTTATATTGTTTCCAAGGAAACTATCTTTAGATGAGGAGCTAAAAAGAAATGAAAATTGATTTGTCAGTTACTATTACCGAAGAGATTTTAAATACAATCCTTAATGCGCAGGCAACCGCTCAAATACCACCTGTCGCCAAATTTGGCCATATTGGAACCCACTTTGATGTTATGGATAAAGTGTTTCAGTTAGATAACACCGAAAGACCGGGTATCGTGTTTGACGTCAGCCACATTAAGGGCCGGGATATAGAGGTCAGCGATATTGATGCAGACAAAATTGAAGAAAATGATTTTGTGCTCTTTCATACCGGCTGCTTAAAGGAAAGGACATATGGCAGCCCTGCCTACTTTACAGCTCACCCGGAATTGGCTAATGCCCTGATAACCTACCTGGTAACTAAAAAAGTCAGTATGATCGGGATTGATACCTGCGGCATCCGCAAAGCGGCAGAACATCCACAGGCTGATATGTATTGCGCCAACAATGGAATATTTGTTATTGAGAACCTGAGTAATCTTGAGGTATTGCTGCAGGAAACCGGTTGCCGTAAGTTTTTAGTGCATACCTACCCAGTCAATTATGCAGGACTGACAGGATTACCCTGCCGGGTAATTGCTGAACTGTAAACAACTGGCCCCAACCGTGCATTTATGCAAAGTTGGGGCCGGTTCTATGTTGATCTAGCGGGATTTGTTTGTACCTCTGACCACAAAAAAATCAGACCGGCCTCGTTTAAAAAACGATGCCGGTCTGCATTAAATTGTTATCTTGCTATTGACCCTTACGAAAAATTTTTCTTACACTAAATTTGCCGTTCTGGATATCGTCAAACAGCGTATATACAACAGGCACAACCACCAAAGTGAGGATTGTTGAAGTGATCAAACCGCCAATGATCGCATGGGCCATCGGCGCACGGGCTTCAGCACCTGGCCCGATGCCTAAG
>JAQSXM010000389.1 GCA_029256645.1 Sporomusa sp.
TCATTTACCTGATATATTTTCGCAAGTTCCTGGTCACGAGCCTGCTCACGTGGTGACTTCTCCTTTTCCGGCAATGGAATATTGAGTTTTTTCGCCAGCAATCTTACGGCTTCAATAAAAGTAATATTTTCAACCTTCATTAAGAAATTGAAAACATTGCCGCCAGTCTGACAACCAAAACAATAAAAGAAACCCTTGTCCGGAGTTACCGAAAAAGATGGCGTTTTCTCATTGTGGAAGGGGCAGCATCCCCAATAATTTTTTCCCTTCTTTTTTAGTGATACATAGTCGGAAACCACGCCGATAATATCACTCTCTGACCGCAATCTATCGATAAACTCATCGAAAACTGCATCTTTCATAAGATTCACCTTATCCAGGCAATGACAAATTCCCTGCTTTGTTTTTATGGTTTCGAATATGCAAATAGTTCCAAGCTTTGACTTTATTCTACATTGAGACTAATATTCCTGCCAAAGGGATGCAAGTCATGAACAAAGTTGTTTATAGAGCCTTTCTTATCATCTTTTAATTTAATAATTATTATTCAATATAAATGACAAAATTCCTCTTTTAGATCTTGACAAAGGTGAACATTTTTGCTCAAGAAAAAAACAGAGCTCGCGTATAAGCTCTGCAAACTATCTGGACATCCCCCATGTAGCCGGAATGAATAGTTTCTCAAATTGTTTAATAGCATAGAGATCAGTTAAACCAGCGATGTAGTCAACCACAACCGTCTGCAAGCCCCATTGTTCTTCACGCTCTAAGAATTCCGGTGGTAAGCTCCCAGGGTTGGTTATGTAGTACTCAAACAGCTTACTGACAACATATTTGGCTTTTTTCCGGTCAGGCTCAAGTTCAGCCGAATGATAGATTTTTTTAAACATAAATTCCCTAAACTCATTCATTGCTGCTTTAACCCGGCTGGACATAATAATCTCATTCTTTCCTTCGGACTCAGTAATAATATCTGATACCATCACCGTTATCATGCTTGAGGGATTTGTGCCCAATACTTTACTTACACATGATGGTAGGTTTTCAGGCTTTAGCATACCTGCCCGGATACCATCATCATAATCATGGCACAGGTACGCAATACGATCACCACTGCGCACAATATTCCCTTCAAGTGTAAAAGGTTTGTTATCGCCAGTATGATTTAAGATACCATCTCTGACCTCTACAGTCAGATTAAGCCCCTGCCCACCTCGTTCGAGATATTCTACTACTCTCAAGCTTTGCTCGTTGTGATTATAATGGCCGATAAGTTCGCGTAGCGCATACTCCCCGGCATGGCCAAAGGGGGTATGCCCAACATCATGCCCTACTGCGATTGCTTCAGTCAAGTCCTCGTTAAGCATAAGGCCACGGGCAATTGTCCGGGATATCTGAGCAACTTCTAAACTGTGAGTCATACGCATGCGATAATGGTCTCCGGGAGATATATATACCTGTGTTTTATGCTTAAGACGTCTAAAAGATTTACTATGAATGATCCGGTCCCGGTCTCGCTGAAAGGCGGTACGGAAATCACACAACGTTTCTTCCCTGTCCCGGACGGCATCATGACTTTTTGCGGCATATGCTGATAATATTTTAAGCTCCAGTTCCTCAATACGTTCGCGGACTTTCATACAGCACTGCCCCCCTTTCCTTATATGTATTATAACATTATCTACCTTTATTTGATAGCTAACCACCCTTAACGCCTGTTTTTTAGGCTAGAAGGTAGATTGCTGCATATTTTGCCAGAGGCATTTTTCTGTATAATTTGCTATAATATATTAAGAGAGGAGCGAATGAAATGAAGTACAATAAAATATTTTTATCTACTTTTTTAATATTTATTCTATTAACTGGAATTGCTTCAGCGGCCAAACCAATTATAACTGCTGATCGTACATACTTTGATATTAATTCAGGCCTATATATTCTAAATGGCAATGTTTATATTGAAGTGAGAGACCGGGTTATTACTGCCGGCCAAGCCAGAGTAAACCCAACCACTCTGGAAGTTTGGGGAACAGGCGGCATAACAGTAAATCAGCGGGACATCGCCTTTACTGGTGATAGTGTTTATGTTTATGGTTCCAAAGCACAGGCAAAGATAGACGGTGGAGTTAACCTGTCCCGTCCGGGACTCTCCATTAGCGCTGACAATGCAGATTTCAATTGGCGTACCAGAGTCGCCGTTTTTAACGGTAATGTACGTATATCTCAAGGCAGTAACAATTGGACAGCTGATTGCATAAGCTATAATGTTGATTCCAATAGTTTTTTGTAAAAAAATATCCCTGGCCAGCTTGGAAGCTAGTCAGGGATATTTTTATTTGTGCTTTGCCAGTTTATTTTTCTGAACTACTTCTAAGATCCGATTAGCAGTCTCTTCGATCGCCTTGTTTGATACATCTATTACCGGACAATCTAACCGTCGCATAATAGAACGGGCATAATCAAGCTCTTCATGGATCCGTCCAATATTGGCGTAGCTGGCATCAGGCGCTAACCCCATTGTTTTTAGGCGCTCACAGCGAATTTCATTAAGCTTAAATTTATCTATTATCAACCCTACAATACGATGAGATGGTACTTGAAAAAGCTCTTGCGGCAAAGGAGCCTCTGGTACGAGCGGAACATTAGCCACTTTAACCTTCTTATGAGCTAAATACATGCTAAGTGGGGTCTTCGAGGTACGTGATACACCAATAATGACAATATCGGCTTTTAAAAGTCCCAAAGGATTTTTTCCATCATCATATTTAACTGCAAATTCAACTGCCTCTACCCGCTTAAAATATTCCTGATCCAGTTTATGGATCAGACCCGGTTTTAGGCGCGGAGTCATTCCGGTAACTTTTTGCACAGCATGAATCATCGGACCCATTATATCAATTGTCGGAATGTTATGTACTTGAGCCTGCTCCAGCAATGCCTCACGCAAATTAGATGACACTAAAGTGTGGCAGATAACACAATCATGGTTTGCCGCTTCCTGCACTGTTTCAGCTATTTGTTCCACAGAGGTGATATACGGAATTCTAATAATATCAAACTCTCCGGAGCTAAACTGACTGGCAGTAGCACGAGCCACCATTTCAGCCGTTTCGCCAAGAGAATCTGATAATGCATAAATAATCGGTAGGTTAGCTATAATAGTTCCCCTCCTCTTCCCTCGCCAAGTTCAACAAACAATCTGGTAATATTGGTTTTTGTAAGCCGCCCGATCACTTCATAAGCCTTTGTTCCCTGATGATTGATTAATGAAACGACCGGCAGACTATCCACCTCGTTTTCAATAATTTTCTTGGCAGCTGTTAAAACAGGTTCATCCGGAGATGTTACAACAATCTTAGGCATTGGTGTCATAAGTACTTTAACCGGCATCTTATGAAGGTCACTCCCCCCCATGGCTACCTTAAGCACATCTTTACGAGAAACAACGCCAACTAGAATTCCCCCAGGCTCTACGACAAATACTGAACCAACATCTTCAAGAAACATGGTGACTACAGCATCATAGGCACTGGTGCCTGAGGTTACAGCAACAGGCACTGACTGGATATCCTGTACCTTTATCCTGCTGACTTGTTCGGTAAGCATACTTATAGCATTTTTTCCGGTATAATAGTAGCCTACTTTGGGGCGGGCATCAACCATACCGGACATCACCAGGATCGCTAAATCAGGCCTGAGAGCCGCTCT
>JAQSXM010000390.1 GCA_029256645.1 Sporomusa sp.
GCCCGAATGACGCGTATTCCGGTAAGATTCTCGCGCAATACCAAATTGAGTAAATCAAATTGTGCCTGCATACTTCTATAGTAGCCCATCATGCTGGCCAGAATCCAGGCGATAACCAAAGACATGACCGGCAGAGTAATAATGAGTACAAGGGACAGCTTCCCGCTGGTAAAAACAGCCATGATGATGCCGCTGAGCATCATTAACGGCGTAAGTATACCCATCTTCAGCAAATAAAGTAAAAAGGTTTGTACCCGTGTTATGTCATTCGTGGTACGGGTGATCAGTGAAGAAACTCCGAAGTGGTCCATTTCATTGGAGGAAAATTCCTGTACTTTAAAAAAGATTTGCTGCCGTAAATCTGCACTAATTCTAGTAGAAATGCGGGCTGAAATCAAACCCGAGGCCAAAGAGCAAACCATGGCTGCGATGGCGGCCAGCAGCATATTCATTCCTATTTTTTGAATAAAATCAGTATTAGCCCTTTGAATGCCCTGATTAATTAAGTCCGCTACTAGGGTAGGCAACAGGATTTCACAGGCTGACTGGATAATCAAAAACAATAAAAGCGCAAAAACAGGCAGTTTATACGGTTTTAAACAGTCCCAAAGTAATCGCACTAAATCAATCTCCCTCCATCTTTGATGGTCTTTGTACAGAAAAGACATTTTATCTCTATTACAATTAGAGCAAAGGGGAAATATATTGCCATAGCTTAGTTTCTAACTTCATATCCCAAATTATTCAGTATGCGAATACATTTGTAGTTATGGAAGAATACTAAACAGTGCATTGATTATATACTTTTGCATGAAAACTAGGGAGGTAAAGTATGCTCACTTATACACTTTCTTTTACTGAAATCAGCAAACAGGATTTGCCGCTGGTGGGCGGAAAAGGAGCAAATTTAGGAGAAATTTCTAAAATTAGTAATGTGAAAGTACCGCCGGGCTTTTGCATCACCACAGAAGCCTATCAATATTTTGTCACGGCAAGCCCTGCGTTGGCTGGTTTCTTGGATCAACTCAACGATTTAAGTAGTGAAGACTCTGACGCAGTCCAACTGTTAGGAGAGCGCATCCGTCAGCATATGGAAAGTTTGCCGGTGCCGGAAGAAATTCGACGGCAGATCGGTCAGGCATGGCAGGAAGCAGGGAGAGATTATGCTTATGCCGTTCGCTCCAGTGCGACAGCAGAAGACCTGCCCAGCGCTTCGTTTGCCGGGCAGCAGGATACCTACCTGAATATTCAAGGGATTGATGCCATTGTCGATCATGTCCGGAAATGCTGGGCTTCTTTGTTCAGCGACCGTGCCATCGTGTATCGCTCTCGAAACGGATTTGATCATAAAAAAGTTTTACTGGCCGTGGTGGTACAGCAGATGGTTTTTCCGGAAGTATCGGGGATCATGTTTACTGCAGACCCGATAAATGGTAATCGCAAGGTTGTCTCCATTGATGCGAGTTTTGGCTTGGGCGAAGCATTGGTCAGCGGCATGGTTACCGCCGACCTCTACAAGGTGAAAGACAATAAAATTCTGACAAAACAGATTGGCGATAAAAAAATCGCCGTATATGCCGCACCGGAGGGGGGAACAAGGGAAAGGACGCTGCCTGATGAAATGCCCAAGTGTCAGGCGCTTACCGATGAACAAGTGCTCACATTGGCGGCCCTTGGTAAACATATCGAACAGCATTTTGCGTCTCCTCAGGACATTGAATGGTGCTTGGCTGACAGCATTTTTTATGTTGTGCAAAGCAGGCCGATTACTACGCTCTATCCGGTACCTGAACTTGCCGATAACCGGTTTCATGTATTCTCCTCCTTTGGGCATCAGCAAATGATGACCGATCCTATGAAGCCGCTGGGACTATCGCTTTTCCAGTTTTCGGAGCCCTTTGATAACATTCTGGTTATGGCCGGGGGACGTTTATTTGGTGATATTACCAGTTCTTGCAGTCCTGAAAACAAACAAACAGGTCTGAAGAGAATGGATGCTTTGATGGGCAGCGCCATCGACGAGATCAAAAACCGCCGTGATCTCGTCGACTTGCTTCAAGCGGAAGGACAGCGCAGAATGGGCTTTTCCCAACTGAAAAAGGCAGCCGGGCCGGTGATGAGAACGATTCAAAATATGACGGCCAACGATCCAAGCCAGGCTTATCATGTCTATGGTTGGGCTGAAGAGAAAATTGCTGAAGCAAAGCGAACACTGCGGCAGCTTTCTGGCGGCGGCGACAGAATCAGGTTTATTGACAAGGATAAAACAGAAATGCTTACCTGGGTTATGGATGGCAAAATGATGGGACCGTTTATGGCCGGTATGCTTTCCTTCGAATTAATTGACCGCCTAAGTAAACGATGGCTGGGGGACAGCAAAGAAACCGAGGATTTGGGGAAATCACCGCCGAGAAATAATACCAGTGAAATGGGCCTGGCGCTTGGCGATCTTGCCGATATCATCCGGCAGTATCCCGCTGTTATCGTTTATTTGCATCAGGCTGACGACGATACGTTGCTGACGGGGCTGGGAACAGTTGAGGGCGGCCATCGT
This sequence comes from Sporomusa sp., assembly GCA_029256645.1. The sequence goes on from JAQSXM010000390.1 coordinate 2,555, forward strand.
GTTAAACCAGTTTTTGAAGAATTTCTCCAGCAATACGGTATGCGGTGTACCGGAGAAATTGATATTACACGGCCCCGCTGGCGGGAAAAACCCACTCAGCTTATTCCGGCAATTTTAAGCCATATTCAAAGCGTACAGCCGGGTGAACATCGCCGTAGGTTTGCCGAAGGCGAGAAACGGGCGGAAGTAGCAGCCCAAACCCTGTCAACTCGCTTAAAAAAAATAAAAGGCGGAACCGTAAAAGCCAAATTTATGGCCAAGCTCATTAAAACCTATCGGGGGCTTGCTGGTTTTAGAGAGTATCCAAAATATTTCATTGTCTCCCATTTTGACGAATATAAAAAAGCGATTATGGAAGAAGCGGAGAAACTTGTTTATCAGGGTGTGCTAAAACAAGCCGAAGATGTGTATTATTTGTACCTTACTGAACTGGAACAGGTTATCCGGACAGCTCATGCCGATCAGCAATTGATTGCTGGTCGTAAGGAAAATTACCTGGAATATGAAAAACTTACGCCGCCCAGAGTGATGACCAGTGAAGGCGAAATCATCTATGGCAGCTATGACCAGAAGGATGCACCACCGGGATCTTTGCCCGGAATACCTGTATCGGCGGGAGTGGTGGAAGGACGTGCCCGGGTTATTTTAAAACCGGAGCAAGCAAAGCTGGACAAGGGAGATATCCTGGTAGCTACCTTTACTGATCCTGGCTGGACTCCGTTTTTTGTATCGGCAAGCGGCGTAGTTACCGAAGTTGGGGGACTGATGACCCATGGTGCGATCGTTGCCCGCGAATATGGTATTCCGGCCGTTGTAGGTGTTGAGCAGGCTACCTCTCTCATTCAGGACGGGCAGAGAATTCGAGTGAACGGAACAAAAGGCTATATTGAGCTACTGGATGATTTGGACGTTAACCCAATACATTAACAGATAGTTTTGAATTCTAAGGGTACGCGTGATTTTTTAGTATTTGATGTTCTTGATTATTAATTAGGTTGCTCATGTGACACTGATTTTGCAATAGTGGCGGGCTCTAATAAATGGTATATATATTACATATATGGTAAAGTTATCCACAAAAATATGTGTTACTAACAGCTTTATCCACACGAAAACACTGTCTTGTCTCAATTTAAAATGTACCCTATAAA
>JAQSXM010000391.1 GCA_029256645.1 Sporomusa sp.
CAAACAAATGAAACCCCAAACCCAAACCAAATACGATGAATAAATAATCCCTGGTCTTTTCAACAGCCTGCACAATCCTCCCGGCTTCCGCTACAGGGTCATAACTACTGTGCAATAAATATTTCTTGTCGTCGTAACAAAAATATACATTTCGTCTTTCATTTGCAGCAATACTTTCAGCGACTCCTTCTCCTAACCCCGAAAAATCGATTTGAAGCAGTTGGGGTAATATAAAAGAATTGTATTGCGCAATTGTTTCCAAATTTTTCTGCAATATTTCATTAGCCATCAAGGATTCCTCTTTCTTCTGCATAAAATTTCACTGATACATTTTTCATGTCAAAGCCATCCATTAACAATTAACCCAAGATAAATATTCTTACAATGAAAACCTTTGAAATAAAAAACGAGAGCCAACTGTGCTAATATTATAAAATGGCTGACCGGTTACGATCAGCCATTTTATGAGTATAGTTAAAAACTATTGTAAATTACCGGAGTAACTGGAGAACGCCCTGCGGCTGTTGATTAGCTTGCGCCAGCATAGCCTGCGCAGCCTGGTTAAGGATATTGTTTTTCTGGAATGTGGTCATTTCCTTAGCCATATCAACATCACGGATGCGGGATTCAGCAGCAGTCAGGTTTTCCGAAGATGTTCCGAGGTTATTGATAGTGTGTTCCAACCTGTTTTGATATGCACCCAGTTTGGAACGCTCAGTTGATACTCTTTCAAGCGCAGTGTTCACCAGATGAATAGCGCCATCAGCCTTTAGCTGAGTGGTTACATCCAAGGCTTTGCCATCTGTTTGACGAACACCAATTGAAGTGGAGTCCATTGCGTTAACACCAATCTTTAGCACCTGTCCGGCATTTGCGCCAATCTGGGCAACGGCTGCATTGTTGCCGTTGGCGGCTTTAGCACCTGCAGTGAAATAGTAATTGTATCGCCTGCTTTAAGCTTAGCATAGTTGGTTATAGCAACCGAAATTGTAAACGATCCCCCAGCAGCCGATAATGAATTTATCGTAATACGAAGGCTACCTGTTTGTGTCACATTAGTCACATCAACCGTTGCATTGGCCAGAACAGCGCTACCTGATATTAACCACGCGCCGCCAGTAACACTTGCGCTAATAATATTGAGATGAACAACATCGTCCTTAGCGACATTAGAAACATTTGTGCCAGTAGCAACAGCTGCTTTAACCGTACCATTAGCGAACGTGGATTCGAGGGCAGTAGCGCCTTTTACTGCATCAGTAGCACCTTTCAAGTCGCCATTCAACAGTTTCTTGGTGTTGAATTCAGTAGTGTTGGCAATGCGGTCAATTTCAGCAGTCAACTGGGTCATTTCATCCTGCAACGCAGTTCTGTCGCTGGTAGTATTGGTATCGTTAGCCGCTTGGACAGCCAGTTCACGCATCCGTTGGAGAATACTGTGAGTTTCGTTCAGTCCGCCTTCTGCTGTTTGAATCAGCGAGATGGAGTCCTGGGAGTTACGGGTAGCCTGGTCTAAACCACGGATCTGTCCACGCATTTTTTCAGAGATAGCCAAGCCAGCAGCATCATCACCGGCGCGGTTGATGCGGAGACCTGAAGATAATTTTTCCAGAGAATTGGAAGTTGCTTTTTCATTAGTACCCATTTGACGAAGGGTATTCAGGGCTGACATATTGTGATTAATAATCATAGTATTATTCCTCCTTGATTTTCATACCAGGCGTCCATGCCCGGCTGATTATAGTTTAGCAGCAGTTCCCTATCCGGCCGGTTTAGGTTATTGAGCTACTAAGCTTGTTCATTTATATTATCGCATAGATCCGCCTGCAACTTAAGCTCATAATTTGTCGATTCACAAATTTATAACTATCTTAGTCGCTAATTCTCATTATATCTTTAATTTTGGTCTAATCTCAAAAATTTAAAATACATTTTATTATGTTTACTGGAAAGTGTTTTAAATGCAAAAAAACCGGACAAAATGCCCGGTTAGTTGTTATTAATTATTTTAACTTTGACGATTGAGTCTGACTCCTGTATAACCTGTGCCCAAGTTATCATATGCATTTGCTGCCTGATGGCGTTGCTTACTCATATTTTGCAGCCGTTGCAAAGCCATCGCAATTATTTTATTTTGCTTTTCTATTGACAGGAGTATCGTACGTCCCTCCAGAGATGCTTTAAAGCCATCTTCAGGCAAATCAGCAATCGCCGTTTGAATCGTGTCCCGCTGATCCATTAGCTCTAAAAATAGATCCAAGTCCTGTCTCAATAGCATCTTGGTCATTTCACCGGTTAAAAAAGCATATTCCTGCCAAAGTTTCCTGGCCGCACGGTCATCTTTGACCATTACCGTGCAACCGCTCTCTGCGTTTTTGTCGATTTCATGGCCTGCGCCCAAGCGTCCCGTAACTCCTGGAGCATATTTTTAGCTTCTTCTAACTGCGATTTATCCTTTTTTAGATTGGCCTGAATCAGGCGATACTCAATATAGTCATAAAGCTTATTATAACCTTGGGAAATTTCATATTGCATATCCAAAGTCGCCATAAATTCACGAATAATCGCCTGGGCCCGTAAATTGGAATTATGGGATTTTTCCATATTGCCATGGTCAATAGCCTGCATGCTTTCAGCAATAAACCGGAGAGCTCCATTATAGAGCATTAGGGTTAGTTCTTCAGGTGATGCGGTCATAATTTGCTGATGTTTATAGGTATTAGCCATATTGGCAGCATTCATATGTAATGCCTCCTTAAAAATACCTGGAATAGACAATCAACTACTTAACTGAGAAGTCAACCAGCTACTTTGTTGGCTTAACTTGCTCAACGCTATTTCCATGGCGTTAAACTTATTATAATAGCTTTCTTCCATATTATCAAGCCGGTCAGCGAGAGAGATCATTTGTTTATCATAGTCTCTGATTAAGTTAGCCAATGTACTTTTAGTGTCGCCACTAATACCGGCAGTATAGCCTGCTTCGTCCCCAATCTTATCCATACTGACTTTGAGGGTATCATATAGACGACCAGCAATCCCTTTTTTGCTGCTGGTATCACCGCTGGCATTAAACAGCTTGTTAATAATGTCCGGATCTTCTTCGAGCGCTTGTTTAAGCTTAGTATCGTCATCAAGGTGCAGTTTCCCGTTCTCAGAATAATCACCTGTGGTAATGCCCAGATTTGAGAGGCTGGTGTATTTGCCGGTTAAACCTGCAACAGGACTGTAAACCGCGCTTCGCATTTTCGTCACTGCATCCTGAAGAGTGGGGTTACGGCGTAACGAACCACTTTTTGCCTTGGCTTCCCAGGCCGTGATTTCAGTTTCGCTCATAGCCTTCTTTTGCTCAGTAGTCAGCGGCAAATAATCTTTGTATTTATCCTCAGTAAGCTCGGCATTGAGTTTACTTAAAGTACTATTGTAAGCCTCAATAAACGCTTTAACATTGGCGATAGTTTTGTCATTATCAGGCTTGACGGCAACAGTTGTAAGGCCTTCGCCCTGGAGATTATCAGGAATTCCCGAAATGGTAAAGGTGTTGGTCGGCTGGATTACCATAGCATTGTCTAACGTAAACTTAGCATTTTGTCCCTTATTATCAACCGGATTAACATTTAGTTTAAGGTTATCCTGCAAAAAATTTATTCCCGCAGGGTCGCTACCTGTGAAATCAAGTGATGCGGAAGCACCAGTGTTGGTAGTTGACAGGAAAAAACGGTCAAGCGTTGTGTCATAGCTTGCTTTAACGTTAATACCAGCATTGTTAATATCACTGACAACCTGGTATATGCTTTGACTAGTATCAATTGATATCTCTTTCGATGATGTGCCATTGGTAATTTTTACTGTAAATGTGCCGCTCAGACCTGTAAACTGGTTAGCAAGAGTATCTTTGCTAGTACCGGTAGTAATCGTGTCATCGGTTGTGGTGGTATTATCTGAGCCTGCGCTTGTCAACGTCACTCCCTTAGCGAGTTGAGTAACATTGAGATTATGTGTGATGTTAGCAGCATCACCGTCAGAGGTTACTGTAGCTACCGCCTGATTTGACGAAGTCGCCAGCTTTGGTGACACAGTGCTGCTCATCTTATAATTAAAAACAGTATTGCGGAAATCGTTGATAGCAGTATACATAGTATTATAATCGGACTTTTTCCACTCTGTCTGCGTCTTTTTCTGAACCAGAGTATCATAACGGGCTCGTTGAGCTTTCATGAGGTCTTTGACCATTTGGTCGACATCCATCCCTGATCCACTCAAACCATAAGTTCGTATTGCCATTTAAATCGCCTCCATCGGTCATTATACTTTTTTATCTAGTAGAATTCCTACATATTCCTGAATTGCCGCCATAGTATCAAGCAGTTCATGGGGCGGAAATTCTTTCAACACTTTATTTTCTTTAGTATCGATTACCTGTACAATCAGTCGATGCGTTTTTTCATGCAAGACAAATTTTAGATCGGCATTTATCAATTGCATAAACTTGTTAAGTTCATTTGTCATCTTTGACAGGTCTTCTTTATTAATTTTTTCATCACTGGGATTGGTGTTATCAGTTGACTTTAATACTACTTCA
>JAQSXM010000016.1 GCA_029256645.1 Sporomusa sp.
GGCTGAAGTAAGCAAGGCTATATATTTTCAGGAGGTGCTCTTATGGCCGAAGTTTCACTGAAAGGTGAACAAAGAGTATTTATGACAGGCAACGAGGTGTGTGCCTGGGCTGCAGTAGCGGCTAAAGCCGATATTATGTATGGTTACCCGATCACACCACAAAATGAGATTATGCATTATTGGACAAGGCTTGCTCCTAAGTACGGCAAACGCTTCTTGCAGACTGAAGATGAGATCTCTGCCGGTTTTACCACTCTCGGTGGCGTAATTTCGGGCAGAAAGGCCTTCACTGCGACAGCAGGACCTGGCAACGTTTTAATGCAGGAATCCGCTGGCATGGCCGAAATGATGCGACTGCCAATCGTGTATATTATCCAGCAACGGGGCGGTCCCTCGACTGCCACTGTTATCTATGCTCAGCAAGAAACAACATTGACCACTTTCGGCGGCAACGGGGAAGGTCATCGTATTGTTTACTCTACTGCGACCCATCAAGAATTATTTGATTATACGATTAAATCTTTTAATGCTGCCTGGACTTACCGTTTCCCGGCGTTTGTGCTAGGCGATGGTTATCAAGCTAAAATGCGCGAACCGCTTACTATCTATGATCCTGAAGAAAAAGGAATGAATCTGGTTAAACCAACACCTATCCTTGGGGATACTGAAAAACCAGACCGCCCAATTAAGCATATCCGTAATACCTACAATACAGAAGATGAATTATATGAAGTAGTTATGAATCATCAACGTGACTGGGAGAAGATGGCAGGGGAGATTGTGGAATGGGATGCTAAAGGCTGCGAAGATGCCGATGTGATTTTCCTTACTCATGGTATTGTATCCCGTGCTGCTCTGACCGCCTACAACCAGCTGCGTGCCGAAGGTAAGAAAGTAGGTTATTTCCGTCCAATCACGCTTCGCCCCTTCCCTGGCAAACAGCTTAAAGACGCTATCAAAGGCGCAAAGAAGTTGCTTGTGGCTGAATCGGCCTATGGTCAACTTCTAAAACTTGTTCAACATGAAATTTTCGGCAGTACTATCGAAATTGCACCTATGCTTCGCCCTGGTGTTGGTATTACTACCGAAGAAATTATTGAAGAGTATAATAAACTGTAAAAACAGGAAGGAGGACTAACATGCAAGACCTTAAACAAAACAGCGTTCTACAACCGGCTATGCCTACTAGCTGGGATCAAGATACCAAGGCGCATAAGTTCTGTCCGGGCTGTGGCCATGGTATTATCCTGAAATGTCTTGGTGAGGCTATCGACGAGCTGGGTATTAAAGATAAAATGGTTTTTGGCTGCGATATTGGCTGTTCGCTTTTGGCGTGGGATTTCTTCAATGTTGATACTGTACAAACTCATCATGGGCGTACTACCCCGGTAATAACCGGTATGAAACGTGCCAATACCGACATTATTGGCGTTGCCTATATGGGTGACGGTGGTGGCTACGCGATTGGTTCCCAGCATCTTTTCAATGCTGCTGTCCGTGGCGAAAAAATTACTATTTTCTTGTGCAATAACTGTAATTATGGCATGACGGGCGGACAATTGGCTCCGACCACACGGCCAGGCATGAAGACAGAAACGACTCCCTATGGACGCGATGTAGAACAGGCAGGCTATCCTACTAAAGGGCCTGAAATGGTTGCTGCTGTGGCTCCTGAGGGGGCCTACGTTGCCCGTGGTACAGTTGCTAATCCCCGTCAGCTAAAAGGTTTCATTAAAAAGGCACTGCAAAACCAAATAGACGGTAATGGTATATCTTTCGTGGAATGCCTGGCTGGCTGCCCGACCAACTGGCGTACCAATGCCAAACAAACATGGGAGTTTATTGAAAAAGATATGGCTCAATACTTTAAAGTCGGCGAGCTGCGCACGCCGCAAGCGAAGGAGGGCTAAACCAATGGCAAAAGTCGTTAAAATAGCTATAGCCGGTGAAGGCGGTCAGGGGGTTCAGTCAATTGCTGAAATTCTGGCCGAAGCCGCTAATGAAGAAGGTAAAAATGCACTATACATCCCGAACTTCGGTGTAGAGCAGCGCGGTGGTGTGTCGATTGCTTTTGTCCAGGTTAGCGATGGTGCCATTGGCGCTCCAAAATTTCAGAAAGCCGACATTCTTATCCCGGTAAGTCCGCGAGCTGTTGACCGGACTAAAATGTATGCTGGTAAAGATACTGTGTATATATATGACAACTCGCTGATCCAGGAAGGCGAAGTAAAAGACAACATTATTGGACTGCAGTATTTTGATGTGACCCCGCCTTGTCCGACTGCAGACCATCCTAACGCTGATCTGCCACAGGATTTGATTGCAGGAGAACCTAAGACCTGTTCGTTCACTAAGCCAGGGCCAGGAGTAGACCCTGCTAATATTCCTGAGGTTAAAAAAATTGTGGCCATCCCCGCTAATGACATTGCAAAAAATGAGCTGCACCCGCGTGTATTTAACATCATTATTTTAGGTGCAGTCATTGCAGCAACTGAGGTTCTGCCAATGGACAGCATCAAAAAAGCGCTAGAGACTAAGCTGGGCGATAAGTTTAAAGCAAATCCCGCACTAAGAGATATGAACTTCAAAGCTCTCGAACGCGGCTATCAACTCATTAAGAGCGCAATGTAAGGAGGGGCAGAAATGGCTAAAATTAACTGGGAATCTGAAAAATATGATGGCGAAAAGGGCTTCTGGGCTGTTTTTCCTAACCTGTGCAAAGGCTGTGGCTTATGCATAGAGAAATGTCCGGTAAAATGTATTACCTGGTCGGAGGATCTGGGGGTGTATGGCACACCGCGTGTTGAAGCAGACATGGAAAAATGTATTGTGTGCGGCATTTGTCAGATGATTTGTCCGGATTGTGCCCTCCGCGTTGAAAAAAATAAGTAAAAGACTACCAATATTGTAGACTGTTGCCGGTATAATGGTGTATTATAGAAACAGATTTTGTCTTGTAGGTGATTATTGAGTGAGCAAATTTCCGAACAACATATTCGAAATAGTTCAAGATGATCTAGTAGCTGTCGAAAAAGAACTGTATTCTATAATACAATCGCCGGTAGATTTGGTTAATGATATTAGCGTACACCTGGTACAGGCGGGCGGTAAGCGTTTACGGCCCGCGCTGTATCTGTTATGTGCCCGGGGCGCTACCCCTAATCACGCTGAACTTTTACCGATGGCAGTTGCCATTGAACTTATCCATATGGCTACACTGGTACATGATGATGTGATCGACAATGCAGCTACCCGGCGCGGCCGGCCAACAGCTAACGCCCGCTGGGGCAATCATAGTTCAGTATTAACTGGTGATTACTTGTTTGCCAAAGCATTTTCTGCAGTTACAATCGGTGCTGAAAAAAATATGCTGAAAATTTTAACTGATGTGATTTGTACGATGTGTGAAGGCGAAATTGTTCAATTGAAAGAATCCTTTAATCCAGATCAGGATGAAGCCGATTATCGTCTGAGGGTGGCGCAAAAGACCGCTGAGTTTATTGCTGCAAGCTGTGAACTGGGTGCTTTGTCCGGTCATATGGAACCAGCAGAAGTGGCTCAGGTCCGGGAGTTTGGTTACGCAATCGGTATGGCTTTTCAAATTACTGACGATATTTTGGATTTCACAGCCTCAGCCGAACAAATTGGTAAACCGGTAGGGAACGATTTACGGCAGGGAATAGTTACCTTGCCGGTCATTTATGCTTTGAGAAATAGTCCTTATCATGATGAACTTAGAAGTATTGTTATTAAACAGGCTATGTCTGACAGCGATGTAAAACGTGGATTGGAGATAGTCCATGCAACTGATGCGATAGAATATAGTTATGCGCAGGTTCATAAATATTTGCAACATGCCAGGAATAGTTTGCCAGTAACGCTTAATGCTCCTGTAAGAGAATCCTTACTGGCGGTAGCTGATTTCGTAGGTTTGCGCAAATACTAGCCTTACCTCTGGAGGTGCTATGTTTAAACCGGTTAAAACTAAAAAAGTTTATGAAGAGATTATTGGCCAAATAAAGAAACTTATTATTGACGGCAAACTACATCCTGGTGATAAGCTGCTTTCTGAGCGGGAATTAGCAGACACTTTAAATGTTAGCCGTGCATCGGTGCGTGAAGCGTTTAGTGCCCTTGAGATTATGGGAATTATCACCATTCGCCCGGGCGAAGGTAGTTTTGTCAGACAAGTTTCTTATGAAGGAATGATGGAACCGTTATCCTTTCTTCTGCAGATTGAGATTGATGATATTGTGCAGTTGCTGGAAGTGCGTAAGATCTTAGAGATTGAAGCAGCTGCACTCGCAGCAACGCGGTCGAGTCCCGATGATCTGGAGAATATAAAACACGCTCTTGTCAGCATGCTTGAGGAGGTAAACTCTGGCGGTATTGGGGAAATTGGTGATGCAAATTTTCACTTTTCTATTGCAAAAGCTGCCAATAATCCAATATTGATCAGATTAATGAATGCCATTTCAGACTTGCTGACAAATACGTTTCGAACATCACGTCAAAAACTATTCTTAATTGATAATATGCCAACATTGTTACATCAATCGCATTATGAAATATACGAAGCGATAGCGGCCCGTAATCCGCGCTTAGCTAAACGGAAGATGCAGGAACATCTTAATCTGGTCGAAGATGTGCTTATTAAGATTAAAACAGGTAAAATTCATACATTTAATAAACGAAAAGGCAGCAAAGAAATACTGCAAATTCCTAACGAAGATTACGGCTTTCCTTCGTAATGTGTCATAACAGGGCATAACGGGGGCAGCCGTATTTTGCTATACATTTTACCGGATTGTATTTTGGTGGACTGACAGGTATAATATAGCTGTGTAAATATGCAAAAGGAGATGGTATTGATGTTTAGCTTCAGTATGCCGGAATTGGTGTTAATATTGGTTATTGCACTCGTCGTTTTCGGTCCTGGTAAACTACCGGAGGTTGGTAAGGCGATTGGTAAAGGAATACAGGAATTTCGCCGGGCCAGCACCGATATTGTAAACCCTAAGGATGAACCGTCAAAAGTTGAGGCCACACCCGATAACAAGCAGTCTGACGAGAAAAAGTGAGGGTGTTGAATGCCAGAGAACACGCAAGATGAGAACAATAAGTCAGCAGTGCAGGAAATAAATGAAAATACTACTGTAATATATAGCGACAAAGTCGTTAGAGATGAGCAAGACAACGAAACAGAAGCTGTTGCACCGGAGCAGCCTTCAAGTGGGATGTCGCTGATCGGTCATCTCGAGGAGCTTCGCCGCAGGATAATTGTAATGTTTGCTGCTATTGCTGTTGGTAGCTTTATTTGCTACTTTTATGCTGCCGAAATTACAGGACTGATTACTGCACCGGCAGGAAAACTATATTATATGAATCCATCTGAGGCTTTTTTTACTTATCTGAAGGTTTCTTTTTTTGCTGGATTTTTATTAGCACTTCCGATCGTTATGTATCAATTATGGGCATTCATTATGCCTGCAATGACCAACAACGAGCGAACGGCAGGGGTCTTTCTGGTGCCTGCCTCAATTATTCTGTTTGTTGTTGGACTGGTTTTTTCTTACTATCTGGTTTTACCGGCAGGGATCAAATTCTTTATGGGCTTTGCTAATGAGAATCTTCAGCCGATGTTTTCCATCAGTCAGTATCTATCTTTTGTTATCTCTTTTTTATTGCCTTTTGGATTTATTTTTGAATTACCATTATTTATTTTGGTTATGGCCAGGGTAGGTATAATCAGTTCGTCGTTTTTGTCTGCAAAGCGAAAAATAGTTTTTGTTATGTCTTTTGTAATTGGGGCGGTAATTTCACCCACACCTGATGTTTTCTCTCAGACCATGGTGGCTGTTCCGATGATTTTGCTATATGAGATAAGCCTCTTGATTGTTAAATACATACTGCGTAAATAGTGGAGTTTTTTCTTGGAAAGGAGCAGTTAAATTTTGGCCTATAACGACCTGCGGGAATTTATTGCGGCATTAGAGTCGCGGGGATGGCTTAAGCGGATCAGCCAGCCTGTCGACTGTGAACTTGAGATTACTGAGATTACCGACCGGGTTTCAAAAATGCAAGGAGCGAAAAACGTTGCCTTGCTTTTTGAAAATGTTAAGGGATATGATATACCCGTACTGATGAATGCTTTCGGCAGCATGGAGCGCATGGCCTTAGCGCTTGGTGTTGATAACATTGATGATATTGCCCATGAAATCCGGCAAATTCTGAAGTTGCCATATATCTCACTGCAGAATAAGCTGGATTTGGTTAAACTCATTCCATCGGCCAAGCGAGCGATTAATTTCCCTAAATATGTAAAAAACGCTCCCTGCAAAGAAGTAATTATTAAGGACAAGCCTTCTCTTGATAAGTTCCCGATCTTAAAATGCTGGCCAGGCGATGCCGGGCGGTTTATCACCCTGCCATTGGTGTTTACCAAGAATCCGCTTAATGGCAAGCGTAATGTTGGTATGTATCGATTACAGGTGTTTGATAATCAAACTACCGGTATGCACTGGCACATCCACAAAAACGGGGCTGAAAACTACCGGGCCCACCAAGAGCTGGGCAAAGATAAAATTGAAGTCGCTGTTGCCATTGGTGGTGATCCTGCAATAACTTATTCAGCAACTGCCCCGTTGCCTCGCGACATTGATGAAATGGTGTTCGCTGGCTTTTTGCGAAAGAAATCGGTTGAAATGGTTAAATGTGAAACCGTAGATGTTGAAGTACCGGCAGGCTCAGAGATTGTGCTTGAGGGCTATGTGAAAATGGATGAAATCAGGATAGAAGGCCCCTTTGGTGATCACACTGGTTATTACTCGTTAGCTGATAACTACCCTGTTTTCCATATAACCTGCATTACCCATCGTAAAAATCCTATTTATCCTGCGACAATTGTCGGTAAACCGCCAATGGAAGATTGCTTTTTGGCTAAAGCCACTGAACGTATTTTTTTGCCTGTATTGCAGACCCAGCTACCCGAGATTGTGGATATAAACCTGCCTCTTGAAGGTGTATTTCATAACTGTGCGGTGGTATCAATAAAAAAAAGCTATCCACAACAGGCTAAAAAAGTGATGCATGCGATCTGGGGCATGGGGCAAATGATGTTTACCAAGATGATTATTGTTGTGGATTCGCATGTTAATGTCCAGGATATGAATGAGGTTTGGTGGCGGGTATTTAATAACATTGATGCCAGGCGTGATATAACTATGGTGGATGGCCCGCTTGATGTACTTGATCATTCTTCTCCTATGCCGAATTGGGGAACCAAGGTTGGTATTGACGCGACAAAGTCGTGGCGGGAAGAAGGTCAAACCCGTGAGTGGCCGGACGAGATCATTATGTCGGACGATATAAAACAAATGGTTGATACCAAATGGAAGGAATTAGGTCTTGAGTAAGTTAAAAGCCCATCTTGATAATATAGCATTGTCCCACTCCGTTTTTGCACTGCCGTTTGCCTATATGGGAGCTTTCTTAGCGGCTGGCGGCTTTCCCAGTGGTCCTGATCTCCTGTGGATTACGGTTGCCATGGTTGGCGCCCGTAGTGCCGCTCTGGCACTAAATAATTTTATAGACTTAAAATATGATCGGTTGCACCCGCGTTTTACCCAAAGACCGATGGTCACCGGCATAGTTAAACCCTGGGAGGCTATTGTTCTTATTGCTGGCAGTTTATTACTATTTCTACTGGCTGCTGCCCAGCTTCAACCGCTATGTTTAACACTTTGGCCGCTGGCTATTATCCCGCTGGTGCTATATCCTTATATGAAACGCTTTTCCTGGGCATGCCATCTGGTTTTAGGGATAGCGTTAGCAGGAGCACCTGTTGGGGCCTGGATTGCCGTCAGGGGGGATGTGTCGCCTGTTGCCCTAATCCTGGGATTGTCGGTAGCAGTATGGATTGCCGGCTTTGATGTTATCTATGGCTGCCAGGATGTGGAATTCGATAAAGCTCATGACTTACACTCGATGCCTGTACGCTTTGGCTTGGCGGGAGCGCTGCGATTATCTAAGCTCATGCATATAGTAAGTATTGCTGGTTTTATCATTGTCGGGAATAGTTTGAATTTGCACAGCATTTATTATGTGGGAGTGGCAGTGGCTGCAGGTGTTCTTATTTTTCAACATCTGATTGTCAGTCCCGCCAATTTGAGTAAGGTAACTCAAAAATATTTTATGCGTAACGGGTTAGTGGGAATTACAATGCTTGTCTTTACTATCTTTGCTTTATATTCCGGTAAATAAGTTTTATAGCGGCAATTAAATAGTCTTCTTTTTTTAAATAATAATACTAGCCATTTGTTTAGAATTAATAAATGGCTAGTTATTATTTTATGCAGAATATTCGACAGAATGTGACAATAATATTTTTTTTGAATAATGAAAAACTAGCAGGAATTTCAGAATAAAAAGCGAATTTTTCCCATTGGAATGTATGTGAAATAACAAACTAGTTTACTTAGAAGTTAAAATGGTGTGTTATTTTACAGCGATTTGTATAGCAAATAACGAAGCAGATGGGAGGACAAAACATAATGAGTATGCTGGATAAGTCCTGCTCGGATTTTCTGGAAGTACTAGCCTCAAAGGCCCCGGTACCAGGCGGCGGCGGTGCGGCAGCCCTTGGCGGTGCCCTTGGAATGGCCCTTTCCAACATGGTGGGGAATCTTACAGTGGGTAAAAAGAAATATGCTGAGGTTGAGGGTGAAGTCAAAGAGCTAATTGTCAAAGGGGATAAGGTAATTGGCGAATTAAAAGCTTTAGTGGATGAAGACGCCGCGGTTTTTGAACCTCTTTCCAAGGCTTATGGCTTACCCAAAGATACCCCGGAACAAATTGCTTATAAAGAAGAAGTCATGGAGAAGTGTTCCAAAGATGCCTGTGAAGGCCCTATGCAGATTATGCGTAAATGTTATGAGGGCATTAAGATTCATGAACGTATGGGTCAAATTGGTACTAATTTAGCGATTTCAGATGTTGGCTGCGGGGTTGTATTTTTAAAATCCGCGCTGATCAGTGGAATGCTCAATGTTGTAATTAATCTTAATACGATTAAAGATCAGGACTATGTCAGCAAAAACCGGGCGGAAATGGAACAGCTACTGGCTGATGGTTCCAAAATTGCCGATGCCACACTGGAATTGGTTCTGAACAAAATAAAAAAATAGGAGGGATTTTGGAAAATGGCCGAAAGATTAGCCGGTAAAGCAGTTGCCGATGCCATGAAGGAGGAACTCTCCCAAAAGGTAGCAGCAATTAAAGCCAAAGGAATTACCCCGAAATTAGGCATTATCCGGGTTGGGGCCCGTCCTGATGACCTTTTTTATGAAGGCGGTGCCAAGAAAACCTGTGATTCTATCGGAATGTCTTACCAGGTTTTCGAATATCCTGCCGATATTGAACAGGCTGCTTTTGAACAAGCTGTGGCTGCTGTTGGTGCTAATAAAGAGATCAATGGCATCCTGATGTTTGCTCCTTTACCCAAACAATTGGACGAGAAGAGAATCCGCAATCTGATCCCGGTAGAAAAAGATGTGGATTGCATGACCATCGGGAGTGCTGCTAAGGTATACACCGATGATCCTACAGGCTTCCCACCCTGTACCCCAACTGCCTGTATGGATATACTCAAATTCTATGATATTCCGCTAAAAGGCAAAAAAGCGGTTGTGTTAGGGCGTTCGCAGGTAGTCGGCAAGCCTGTTGCGATGTTGCTGCTTAGAGAACATGCTACTGTTACCATCTGCCATTCCCGTACTGATAATTTGCCGGCGGTTTGTGCTGATGCCGACGTTCTTATTGCTGCTGTTGGACGTGCCAAAATGGTTAAGGCTAATTTTGTTAAACCAGGCCAGGTTGTCATAGATGTAGGGATTAATGAAGACCCTGACAATCCTGGAAAATATTGTGGCGATGTTGATTATGCCGAAGTTGAATCCATTGTCGGGAAAATCACCCCGGTGCCTGGCGGGGTCGGTTCAGTAACAACTGTTGTTCTTTGCAAACAGACCATTCAGGCCTGTGAAATGCAAAATGGTTTGGCATAATTATAATAATACTCCGTAGTTTCACTTATTGTACTAGGAGGCACATCTGATGCAAACCGGTAACATTATTCCTCAACATCTGCAGAACGGCTATCAATTGGCTTATGAAAAAGCTTGTGCAGGCCTAGCTGATAAGAATCCGGAAGAAATGGCCGCAAACAGTGGCGCTGGATTTGATAGTGCCAAAAATATTTTTACCCTCAAATATATTAATGAAGTATATACTGTCAGTTATCCGGATGGGGAAGTGAGTTTTGCCGGTCGTCAGGATCTAGTTCCGATGGCTGCAAAAGTTGTTCTGCTGCATTACCTGCTTACCGCAGGCGGACAGTCTTTGGCCGGACAATTGATATCATTTAAAGAAATACCAGGTGGCATGATTTATTTGCACCCCTTTAATGGCCGGGTTCTTGGTGGCTTTAAAGCAATATTCGGGAAAAAATCCGGTCTTTTAATCAAAGCCGGGGAAAAACTGGGCGGTTTGGTTGCTAAATATGGTGATGCGGCTGTTACTTTGAATATTTTGCCCCGGGTTCCTGTGACGTACGTAATCTGGGAAGGGGACGAAGAGTTTCCTGCCAATGCTACCGCGTTATTTGATGCTACCGCACAATATTACTTACCCACTGAAGATTTAGTTGTAGGTGCCGCTGCTGGAGCCAGTTTGTTGGGTAAGACGGCCCGGACACTTACCTAGGTTTAGACAAAACATCTGTTTTAATTTAGCAGATAATTTAGGAAATAAAAAATATTGAAATTTTTTATTTAAGATTCCTATATTAAAAGGAGGTGAAATTGTGAAAATCGCAGTCTCCGGCAAAGGCGGCGTCGGTAAAACGTCTGTCTCTGCCAGTTTAGCCAAATTATTTGCCCGTGAAGGCCGCCGGGTGTACGCAGTTGATGCTGACCCTGATGCCAGTTTAGGTCTTGCACTGGGAATTTCTGATGATATCTTGGCTAAAGTAATTCCGCTAATTGACATGGAAGAAGTGATTAAGAAAAAAAGCGCCGGTGGTGGTCTGTTTTACAGTCTTAATCCTGACGTCGATGACATTTTAGATGAGTATTCCATTAGCGTGGGTAATATCAGATTTTTAAGAATGGGTGCTGTGAAACCAGGTGGTTCGGCATGTTATTGCCGTGAAAATGCATTTCTATTTTCAGTAGTGGATTCTTTGATCCTTGATAAAGATGACGTAGTTATTCTTGATATGGGAGCAGGAATCGAACACTTAACACGTGGTACATCAAAGGGTGTAGACCTGATGATTGTAGTGACAGAACCTAGTAAGACCAGTGTTCAAACTGCAAGGGTGGTAATGCAACTGGCTAAAGATTTAGGCATTGAAGTTGCAAAAGTAATTGCTAATAAAATACGCTCTCCTAAAGAAGAAGTATTCATCCAACAACAGTTTGCTCCTCAAGAACTGTTAGGCGTCATTCGTTTTGATGATGAGTTGCTGGATGTTGCTCTCGGAAACGGAGAGGACATACTTACCGGAGCCTTCAAAGTAACAATGGAGGAAATTTATGCGCGGATAGCCGCAAACTCCAAGCCCTAGGTTTAAAGAGCAAAAGCTCAAAGAATATTAGGAGGTAAGTCTGAATGTCTTTTAAAAGTGACGTAGAAATCGCTCAAGAGGCGAAGATGTCCAAAATCGTTGATGTTGCAAACGAACTAGCGATCCCTGCAGAAGAGCTTGAACTCTATGGTAGTTACAAAGCAAAAGTTTCGCTGAAAACCTGGGAGCGTATTAAAGGCCGTCCGGATGCTAAGCTAATCCTGGTAACCGCCATCAACCCGACTCCTGCCGGCGAAGGTAAGACCACTACAACTGTTGGTCTTGGCGATGCTTTGCGGAAAAAAGGTAAGAAAGTTGTTATCGCTTTGCGCGAACCATCTCTTGGTCCTTGTTTTGGTGTTAAAGGCGGCGCTGCTGGCGGCGGTTATGCCCAGGTAGTTCCAATGGAAGACATCAACCTTCACTTTACTGGCGATTTCCATGCGATTACCACTGCCCATAACCTTCTGGCAGCAATTATTGATAATCACCTACACCATGGCAATGCTCTTGGTATCGATCCACGCCGTGTAACCTGGCGCCGGGTGCTTGATCTCAACGAGCGTGCCCTCCGTTTCATCGTTTGCGGCCTTGGTGGCAAAGCCAATGGTGTGCCACGTGAAAATGGTTTTGATATTACAGTTGCTTCCGAGATGATGGCCATTCTCTGTCTGGCTAAAGATCTTGACGACATGAAAGAGCGTATTGGCAAGATTATTGTTGCCTACACATTGGACGGCAAACCGGTAACCCCGAACGACCTTAAAGTAACTGGTGCTCTGACTCTGCTGTTCAAAGACGCCATTAAACCCAATCTGGTGCAAACTCTCGAAAATACACCTGCTTTCGTACATGGTGGCCCGTTTGCTAATATAGCTCACGGCTGTAACAGTGTATCTGCTACCAAATATGCGATGAAGCTTGCTGATGTTGTTGTAACAGAAGCTGGTTTCGGTGCTGATCTTGGTGCTGAGAAATTCCTTGATATTAAGTGTCGCTTCGCTGGCTTCAAGCCTGCAGCTGTTGTTATCGTTGCTACTGTCCGTGCTCTTAAGATGCATGGCGGGGTACCTAAGACAGAGCTGGTTGGCGAGAACATGGCTGCACTTGAAAAAGGACTTGCTAATCTTACCAAACATATTGAGAATATGCAAAAATATGGTCTGCCAACAGTTGTTGCTATCAATGCTTTCCCGACTGACACTGATAACGAACTCAAATTCGTTGAAGATAAATGCAATGCTATGGGCGCAGAGGTTGCATTATCAGAGGTATGGGCTAAGGGCGGCGAGGGCGGCCTTGCACTGGCAGATAAAGTTTTGGCTGCTTGTGAAAAACCCAACAACTTTAAATTCATCTATGATGAGAAAGCCCCAATTAAAGACAAAATCGCTGCTATCGCTACTGAGATCTATGGCGCTGACGGCGTAAATTATACCCCTGCTGTGGAAAAGACAATTCAAGAACTGACTGCCCTCGGCTATGATAAAACGCCGATTTGCATGGCTAAAACACAATACTCCCTGAGCGATGATATGTCTAAACTTGGTCGTCCGTCTGGGTTTAGAATCACCGTTCGCGAAGTTCGGGTTGCAGCTGGTGCTGGTTTCCTGGTAGCCATTACTGGCGAAATCATGACCATGCCTGGTCTGCCGAAAGCTCCTGCCGCTGAAAGAATGGATATAGATAATGCCGGCAAAATTGTTGGTTTGTTCTAATTCTACAAAAGATTACTAATATATCGAAAATTTTTCATAATCCTTGCAGGTATTCGCCCTATATAGGGCGAATACCTGAATATAGAGTTTGTGAAAAAATCCTCATAATATCATGACCCTGAGTATCTAGCTCCTGGTAAATGACTCACATGAAAACAACTATGATGAACATAGGGAGGAAAAGAAGAATGTCCGACAAAAGAACAATCGACGTGGCAGCCACCCAAATGCTGGATAAAGCTAAAGAAATTGGCTTTTTAACAACATTTGATCGCGCCAAAGCTCAAGAGCCTCGTTGTACCTTTGGTAACACTGGTATCTGCTGCCGTATTTGCCTGCAAGGTCCTTGCCGTATTCTGCCCAAGAAACCGGGTGGTAATAAAGGCATTTGCGGTGCTATGGATTACACTATCGTTGCCCGTAATATCGTTCGTTATATTGCTGGTGGTTCAGCTGCCCACTCCGATCATGGCCGCCATATTGCGGAAACAGTTCTTCATGTTGCCGAAGGCAAGCTGAAAGATTATCAAATAACTGACCCTGTAAAACTTATCGCAGTGGCTAAGAAAATCGGTGTTGAAACCGAAGGCCGCGATGTACTGGCTGTTGCCAAGGATGTTGCGACCGCTGCTCTGAATGAGTTTGGCCGTGTTAATGAAGATGAAATTACTTGGATTACTGCCAATAGTAATGAAAGTACTCTGGATGTTCTCCGCAAAACCAACATTATGCCTAGCGGTATTAATCTGAGCCTTGCTCAATTATTACACCAAACCCATGCAGGCAATGATGCTGATCCTGTTAATATTATCTTTGGTGGTCTGAAGGCCGCTCTGTGCGATTATGACGGCATGGCTCTTGCTACCGATCTTTCTGATATTCTCTTCGGTACAGGCGTTCCGGTTGTAACAGAGGCTAACCTTGGAGCAATTAAAGCTGAAAAAGTTAATATTGCTCTTCATGGTCACAATCCGCTGCTTTCCCAAATGGTTGTTAAGGCAGCAAAAGAGATGCAGGAAGAGGCAAAAGCTGCTGGGGCTGCAGGCATCAACCTTGTTGGTATCTGCTGTACTGGTAACGAAGTCTTGACTCGTGAAGGTGTTGCTATCGCTACTAACTTTGCAACTCAAGAATTGGCTATCCTTACGGGAGCAATGGACGCAATGGTTGTTGATGTTCAGTGCATTATGCCTAGCTTGCGTAGCCTTGCTGAGTGCTATCACACCAAAATTATTACTACTATGCCTATCATGAAAATCCCTGGTTCCTATCACCTGGCATTTGATGAGCATCGTGCCCTTGATAGTGCCAAAGAGATTATCCGTTTGGCTATTGATGCTTACAAAACCCGTGATTCAGCCAAAGTATGTATTCCGGATGTTCGGAACACTGTTGTCGCTGGTTTTACGCTGGAATCACTTCTCAACATTTTTAAGAAAATTAATGCCGATGCTCCTATACGGGTTCTTACCGATGCTATCGCAGCTGGTGAAATTAAGGGTGTTGCATTGTTCGCTGGCTGTAACAACCTTAAAGGTACCCATGATGAAAACCATTTCACTATGGCTACTGAATTGGCTAAGAACGATGTGTTCATTGTTGCCACTGGTTGCGCAGCGCAAGCATTTGCTAAAGAGGGCCTTCTAAATGGCGAGGGTGTTCAAAAATATGCTGGTGAAGGACTCAAAAAATTCATCGCCCGCCTTAATGCATCTGCTGGTTTAACCGCCGAACTGCCGCTGGTCTTCCACATGGGTTCTTGCGTTGATAACAGCCGTGCCCAGGATCTGGCTAACATGATGGCTATAGAAATGGGTCTGGACAATCGCGATGTTCCTTATGTTGCATCTGCCCCTGAAGCTATGTCTGAAAAGGCTGTTGCGATCGGCTCCTGGAACGTTGCTCTTGGCAATCCGGTGCATGTTGGTGTTGTTGCTCCGACAGTTGGCAGTACTCTTGTCAATGATGTTGTTACTAAAGTTGCTGAAGACGTATTTGGCGGCTTCTTCTTCTGGGAAACTGATCCGGTTAAAGCATCTGCAAGACTGGTAGACATCCTTGAAGAACGTAACTGGAAGAACGCTATGCGTAAGAAAGCTAACAAAGCAAAAGAAGAAGCGAACTAAGTAACTTTTATGGATATAGCCACCTTTTGATATTGAGAAATTGACTCTATGAAGGAGGACGAAAAATAATATGTCTATGGAGCTTTTTAAAGGCGCCTACGAAGGTGCTGTTACAGCTACCAGCTATGCGGAG
Source organism: Sporomusa sp. (assembly GCA_029256645.1). The sequence goes on from JAQSXM010000016.1 coordinate 15,604, forward strand.
ATTCTTCTGGCTAAAGCCATCAAGGAACACGGTGCTGATTGCCCGGTTAAATATCCTGATACTGCCTACAGACTGCCGGTAATCACAGCTTTGAGCGGTGAAGAAGTTAATACTATTGGTGACCTCTCTCCGATTCTTAACCGGGTTCGTACCACCAACATCCGGGAAGTACTGAATTTTGAAAACGCTAAGCTAAATGGTGAAGCAACCCTGTATGCTGCCGAAGTTATTGAGGCTTTGCGTTATCTTAAAGGTGCAAAACCTGATAAATTCCCATATTGCGGCTTTATATCTGACCCTATCCTGCGTAAATTTGGCGTACCTCTGGTTGACCAAACAATCCCTGGTGTTGCTGTTATCGTTGGTAAAGGCAAAGACAGCAAGTCAACTGCCAAACTGGTAAAAGACCTCCAGTCTAAAGGCATTATGATCTTTTTGGCTAACGAAGTCATTGAGCAGTGTATTGAAGAGAACGTTAAGATTGGGTCTGACTTCATTACATTCCCACTGGGTAACTTCACCCAGGTTATCCATGCTGTTAACTTTGCTTTCCGTGCCGGTCTTGCTTTCGGCGGCATCCCTGCCGGGCAGCGTGAACGGGCTATTGAATATCAGGCTAAACGCGTTTTGGCATTTGTTATTCAGCTTGGACCTAATGATATTGTAAAATTTGCTGCTGAGTTTGGCGCTATCTTCATGGGCTTCCCGATCGTAACCGATCAGCCGGTAGCCGAAGAAATTCCTGACTGGTATCAATCTGAGCCAGATTATGAGAAAATCGGCAAATTGGGTCTTGAAATGCGCGGCATTAAAATCAAGATTGTTGATATCCCTGTACCGATTACTATTGGACCAGCTTTCGAAGGCGAAACTATCCGTAAAAAAGATGCTCATGTTGAGTTCGGCGGTGGTCGCTCCACCAGCTTTGAGCTTGTCCGGATGTGTGAAGCTGATGAGGTTGAAGACGGAAAAATTCAGGTTATCGGACCTGAGATTGATGAAATGCCGGAAGGCAGCGTCTTCCCACTTGGTCTCATGGTTGATGTTTATGGCCGTAAGATGCAAGAAGACTTCGAAGGTGTGCTTGAGCGCCGTATCCACTACTTCGTTAACTATGGTGAAGGTTTATGGCACGTAGCTCAACGTAATATGATGTGGGTGCGTATTGGCAAAAATGCTAAAGAGCTGGGCTTCAAAATTAAAGACATTGGCGAGATTCTTATTGCCAAATTCAAATCTGACTATCCGGCTATTATTGACCGTGTACAAGTCACTATTGTCACCGATAAAGATGTCATTGAAGAAAAAATCAAACTGGCAACCGCCAAATACTCTGCCCGTGACGCCCGTCTCAAAGGCCTCACTGACGAAGCAGTCGAAACCTGGTACACATGCACACTCTGCCAGTCCTTTGCACCTAACCATGTGTGTATTGTAAC
>JAQSXM010000392.1 GCA_029256645.1 Sporomusa sp.
TTTTATAAATAAAGTTGACTAAATGCGTATTGCACTATTGCTTACAGAATCTCCCTGTCATAAAATAAACCTATTATATTAGAAAGGGGAATAATACGATGTTTGGTATCGTTCACTATGAAATGTTTCTTGTTGCGGGCATCATCCTCAATATTACCCCTGGGTCGGATACCATGTATATTTTAAGTCGCAGTATATCACAAGGACGCAGGGCGGGAATTTACTCGGTTCTTGGTATCAGTTCCGGCTGTGCTGTCCATACCTTGCTGGCAGCCCTGGGACTATCGGTTATTCTTGCTCAGTCGGCGTTGGCCTTTACCATTGTCAAAACCGCGGGTGCACTTTATCTTGGTTATTTGGGGGTTACTACTCTGCTGGCCAAGGATAACATGCTGGTTTCCCTGCAAGAGAACGTTGTGTCCAATCGCGACATCTATTGGCAGGGGCTGTTAACCAATGTACTTAATCCTAAGGTTGCCCTCTTCTTCATCTCCTTTCTGCCCCAGTTTATCGATCCACAGAATAGCTTTGGAATTATACCTTTTATATTTTTAGGGATAACCTTTTTAGTTACAGGTACCCTATGGTGCTTTATCCTGGCTTTGTGTTCGTCTGGTGCAACAACCCTGCTGCGGCAAAATAACAATGTCGCTAATCTGCTGAATAAAATCTGTGGGGGCATTTATTTGCTTTTGGGAGTCAAATTGCTGACTGCTGAGCGCTAATGAATAAAATTATAAGGAGATGAGTCAGGCATGAAGTTTGTCAATTTTAGGGTTGGCGGGCAAGTTCGTCTGGGAATCAAAAGTGAGTGTGGCATTATTGATGTAAAAGCAGCAGCTCAGGTGTATGGCCTCGAAGTGCCAGCCACGATGGAGCAGGTGATAACTGCCGATGCGGCAGCTCTGTTACAACTGGCGGAATTGGCGAAAAAGGGGGTTGAAGCTGCAGCTGAGGATACGCTGATCTATGCTCCCTGCATTATTAACCCGGAGAAGATTATTTGTGTTGGCTTAAATTATGTTAGCCACAGGGATGAATGTGAGATCGAGGTGCCGGCAGTACCGATCCTGTTCAGTAAATTTAATAATGCGCTGGCTGCGCATAACCAGGCTATCTCGCTGCCTAAAACGGCAGTTAAATTTGATTATGAGGCTGAATTAGTCATCGTCATTGGCAAAGAAGCTGTAAATGTTTCCCCTGAGAATGCCCTTTCCTATGTATTTGGCTATACCATTGGTAACGACTTAAGTGCCAGAGATCTTCAATTCCGGACCGGGCAGTGGCTGCTAGGCAAGACTTGTGACCATTTTGCTCCCATTGGCCCTTATTTAGTGACCGCTGACGAACTGGATCCGTATAATCTGGACATTCGCTGCAGTGTAAATGGTGTTGTTCGGCAGGCTGGCAATACGCGGGATATGATATTTGACTGTGCTGCCATTGTCAGCTATGTATCAAGCTATATGACCTTAAAACCAGGCGACATTATCTTCTCCGGAACACCGGGCGGGGTGATTCTGGGCTATCCGGAAGAGCAGCAGCAGTGGCTTGCTGCTGGCGATACTGTCTCTGTTACCATTGAGAAAATTGGTACTTTGGAAAATACGCTGAAATAATTGTAATTAGACATCAAGGTTATAATCAGGCAGCTGGTAAAAGGCCACCGGGGTTCTAGAGAGCTTAGAACCCCGGTGGCCTTTCTGTAAGTATAACTAAGACCGCTTTGTACCATATTAAAAGACGTCAGGCTACATGTAAGATTCTCACAATGGAGGCGGTAATATGGAAATAAAACAGGAAACAAAGCGGGATATGCTTGATAAAGGTGCTGTCTTACAACGGGATAAGAAAACCTACGCCATTGCGCCACACATACCGGGCGGTATTATTCTGGATTTTAATTTGTTGCGAAAGATTGTTGATACTGCGGAAAAGTATGGTGCTCAGGCGCTCAAGCTGACAAGCGCGCAGCGGATTGCCATAGTTGGCATTGCGGAAGAACATGTTGATCCTGTATGGGAAGAACTTGGCATGAAAAAGGGCCATGCAATTGGTTTATGTGTACGCAGCATAAAAATATGCCCGGCGACCCATTTTTGTAAACGGGCTCAGCAGGATGCGGTGACGTTAGGGCTTGAATTGGATGCTAAATACCATGGTAAGGATTTGCCGTCCAAGTTCAAAATGAGTGTTGCCGGTTGTGCAAATTCCTGCAGTGAACCTGCTGTCCGGGATTTAGGGATTATGGGTACCCCCAAAGGATATACGGTCATGATTGGCGGTAATGCAGGCATTAAACCGCGGCTTGCCAATGTTTTAGCAGAGAATGTTCCACAGGAAGACGTGATTCCTTTGGTTGATAAAATTGTTAACTACTACAAAGAGCATGCTAAAAGCTATGAGCGATTGGGGAATATGATCGAACGCCTTGGCTTTGAAAAGATCAAACAAGATTTATCAGACTAAATCTAGCGACAATGCCAACCCTGACCTGGGTCAAGGTTCATAGATTCTCATCCAATAAGTATCTGTAGACATTTAGTCTGTAGATACTTTGCTTTTTGTAGTTTCATGCAAATACATTTTAATAAAAAGTCCTTGCCAATGGTACCGAATTATAATAAAATTTATGCCAATAAGTAGGTTGGAATTTGGACAGATTCATAGGAGTCAGGGGAGGTGTGAGTAATTTCGTTGCAGGATTAAAGTTAGTTTCTTCAATGATCGTTGATAAGGAGGATGAACATGACGAAAAGATTGCCCAGATTTGGTTGCTTGGTCCTTGTCCTGATATGTATGGCTGCTATGATATCAGGCTGCGGAGAGAGCGCCAGCAAGGATATTAAGATTGGTATGATCTATGAACTCACAGGTAACACTGCAACATATGGTACCTCTGCCGCCAGTGGTGCAAAACTGGCTTTTAAACAAATAAATGCCAACGGTGGGGTTTTGGGTAAACAGATTCAGGTCATTACTGCAGATAATAAAGGTGAACCCTCTGAGTCTGCCAATGCGATGACGAAAGTAATTACTCAGGACAGGGTAATTGCTGTGACCGGGTTTACTGTCAGTTCCTGTGGTATTGCCGGTTCAACGGTTTCTGAAGACAATAAGATTCCTTTTGTAGCAGCCGCTACTGTTAATCCTAAGGTTACTGTTGATGAGAAAACCGGAAAAGTAAAGAATTACACATTTCGCGCCTGTTTCATTGATTCTTTCCAAGGCACAGTAGGTGCTAATTTTGCGCTGAATAATTTCAAAGCTAAAAAAGCCGCTATTATAATTGATAATTCAAGTGACTATAGTAAAGGCTTGGCTCGCGTATTTAAAGACGCTTTTACTCAAGGAAACGGACAGATTGTTGCTGAAGAGGCATATCTCCAAAAAGACCAGGACTTCAAATCGGTGCTGACCAAGATTAAGGCTCAGAATCCGGATTTGTTATACATTCCCGGTTACTATGAAGATGTGGGCAAGATTGTAAAACAAGCCCGTGAATTGGGTATTAGTATACCTGTTCTTGGCGGCGATGCCTGGGACTCCCCCAGACTGGTTGAAATTGGTGGCGCTAGTGCCTTAAATAATACCTATTTCACTAATTTCTACTCAGTAGAAGATAAGAATCCTGCCTCCAATGCCTTTGTTGAGGCTTTTAA
>JAQSXM010000393.1 GCA_029256645.1 Sporomusa sp.
CGCGCGAGCTGCTCCAACATAGCCAACAACTGAAACGTGTTGGCAAAAATCTCGAAAAAAGTGTGTTGAAAACACTTGAGAACATACTGACCAAAGACCGGCCAAAATATGAAAAATTCTGGCAAGAATATGGTAAAGCTATCAAAACCGGCGTATATTCCGATTATCAAAGCCGGGACAAGTTAAAAGAGTTGTTGCTATTTGCCACATCCCATGCTGCAGAAGAATTAACCAGCTTAGAGGACTACACTAAGCGGATGCCGGAAAACCAAAAATTCATTTACTATGCTACCGGTAAAGACCGTTCTTCAGTTGAACGCCTGCCGCAAATGGAATTGCTACGGGAAAAAGGTGTTGAAGTTCTCTATCTTTTTGATAGGGTTGATGAGTTTGCTATCGATGCACTACGTGAGTACAAAGAAAAAAAATTCCAGTCAGTCAGTCGTGGCAACTTAGAACTTGATGATATTGACTCTCCCGAGACCAAAAAAGACACTGAAGAGTTAGTCAAGGAAAACGAACCATTAATTAAAGCCATCAAAGAACACCTAACCGGTAAGGTTACGGATGTTAAAATTAGCAGTCGACTAAAATCAAGTGCTGTTTGCTTGGTAAGCGATGATGCCGGCATCAGCCTCTCTATGGAGCAAATCCTGTCTGAGATGAACAAAACGATGTATAAAGCTAACCGGATTCTTGAACTCAACCCGGAGCATGAAATCTTCGCGGTACTAAAGAGCTTACACCAAACTTCCCCTGAATCTGAAGCTTTCAAGGATTATTGCGATTTACTTTATGGACAGGCTTTATTAATGGAGGGAATTGCTCCGGATGATCCAATCAGCTTTGCTAATAAAGTAGCTAGTTTAATGGCTCGCAGCGGTTACTAAACTATTATGCGCCTATCAGATTTGTCCTGGTAGGCGCTCTCTTATTTAACGATAAGATGATACAGGGATGGTGGTTGCAATGATTGCTAAGACGACAAGTTCCCTATTTGGAAGTAGAGAATAAGATAATCAGCAATAATTTTTTCCAGGAATGTCTGGCCACATAATGGCCAAATATAAAATAAAACTAATAAACTACGCTGCTGTCGCAGCAACTATTGGCAATATTCTCCTCTCTCCCCTCTATGATACCTACTATTGGGGGATGATGTACTACTTTTTTCTAGGTCTAATTTTTTTGAGGAGGAACATATGAATCAACAAGAACAGCAGTTTGAGACAGTAAGGTTAGCAGAAACGCTCCGCCAGGTATCAGAACAAATCAAAGTAAGCGAACAGAACTCTGAAAACCATCGGGATACACTGCAAACTACTCTGCGAGAATATTGGAAATCAGGTGGCGGTAACTCTATTGACGAGGCTCAACTAATTGAAACTATGGACCGTCAACGGGCTCTGTCTACGCACGCACATCACACATCCCGTCAATTGTATAAAATGCTAAAATCCCCTTATTTCGGGCGCATTGATTTTGCTGAGGCTGATGATTCTCAGACTGAGCAAATTTACATTGGCATTGGGAGTTTAAGCGATAAAGATACGGGGAAATTTCTTGTTTACGACTGGCGTGCCCCGGTATCGGGTATGTTTTATGATTATGGACGGGGTCAGGCATCATACCGTTGCCCTGCTGGTACGATTACAGGTATTATCACGCTTAAGCGACAATACAAAATTGTAAATGGCCAAATTGAGTACATGTTTGATTCTGACTTGAAAATTGATGACGAGATCCTCCAGCAGTTGCTGAGCAAAAGTGCTGACGATAAAATGCATACTATCGTCAACAGCATCCAGCGTGAGCAAAACCAGATTATTCGCGATCAAGATCACCGGGTGTTATTTGTTGAAGGTCCGGCTGGCAGTGGCAAAACGTCGGCGGCCTTACACCGGGTGGCCTTTTTATTGTACCAGGATCGCGCAAGGCTGACCTCACAAAATGTATTAATACTGTCCCCAAACCACATCTTTGGTGATTACATCTCTAATGTATTGCCGGAAATAGGCGAAGAAAATGTAGTACAAATGACTTTTCAGGACTACATAGCCCTATCAACTGCCGAGATTCCTCTCCAGTTTGAACCCCGTACCACATACTTAGAACATATGTTGACATCTAACCCTAACCAGAAACGCATCGCCAATATTACCTTTAAATCTTCGCAGATTTTTTGTCAGGCATTAATTAGTTACTTGGCTTGGTTTGCGTCAGACTTGGTAAATGACTATCCTGCTGTCTTAGTTCGGGGTGAAACGATTTTTCGGCAGGATGAATGGCGTTACTATTACACCGTCAGTTTTGCTATGATGCCTCCAGCGTTGCGTCTTGAGAAAATAAAAACAATTATACAAAAGAGAATGAGTGAAGTTATTCAGGCAATCCGTAAGGAAAAGGTGCATGAAATAACTGCCGCTGGTGCAGAAGTCAATGAAAAGGTGATCAGGGCGTTGGCCAGAATTCAGGCCAGAGATGAGCTGAGATCAATCACTGACCAGGTTGAGCAATTGACCACATTAGATGCTGTTAGTGAATATAAACGACTTTTTAAAAGCGATAGACTATTTAATATAACAGGAATATCTGTCCCCAAAGAATGGGAAACAATTCAACGGCAGACTCGTACCTATATTAATCAGGGTGTCCTTCCCTATGAGGATATTCCGCCATTTTTATACTTTCAGGGTATATTACAAGGTTTTCCAGCTAAAGCCGATATCAAGCATGTTATAATTGATGAAGCACAGGATTATACAGTGTTTCAATATAAAATTCTCGCTCAGTTGTTTCCTAACTGTTCCTGGACAATAGTCGGCGATCCTGCACAAGCAGTACAGCCATTTTTGACAACAGCGAGATTTACTGAAGCAAGCAATATCATGGGTATAGCGAATACGCTATTATTTTCTCTCACCAAAAGTTACCGCTCAACCCGTGAAATCCAAGCTTTCTGTCAAGCTTTGTTGCCTCCTGCTGCATGCGAGGTGATTTCAGTCAACCGGCCGGGACCGCTACCGGCCGTTGTTCAAATGCAACAAACCCAGGAACTAGCCGAGGCCCTCGCCAGTACTATACAAGAAATGAAAAGCCGCGGCTGGCGTTCTATAGGGATTATAGCTAAGACCGCTGCACAAGCTATCGCTGCCTATTCTACTCTTGATAGTTCTATCAAGCCGAGCCTTGTAATTAATGAAGATGATGAATTCAATCGCGGCGTTGTTGTTATTCCCGCTTATTTAGCCAAAGGATTGGAATTTGATGCTGTTCTGGTGCTAAACGCTGATGACGTAAACTATAGTCATGATCAGGATCGTCATATACTATACACCATCTGTACCCGGGCATTACATCGTCTGTTTCTCTATTATACAGATACCCCTTCTCCCTTTATATCTCAGATAAGTCGGGAATTATATGTGAACGAGTCTAACTGAAAAGCAAAAAGCTGCCTGTTGGCAGCCTATATAAGGAATACTTTTTTATCTATTTACCGGCACTTTCAAAGCTTGTCCAGGATATAATTGGGCATTATTATCCAACTTGTTTACTTGCCTGATGAAAAATACCTTTTCCCGGATGTCCTCTTTAGCGGTGACATAGTTTGCAGCAATTCTCCAAACAGTG
>JAQSXM010000394.1 GCA_029256645.1 Sporomusa sp.
TGGAGCTGGCCCGTAGGGTTATGGATTTTGACGATATAATTGATCAAATGGAAGTCGACATTGAGGATAAATGCATGGTTCTAATCGCCAGACAGCAACCGATGGCCCGCGATCTCCGGGTTATTGGCACCGGCCTTAAAATTACCACTGATTTAGAAAGAATGGGAGACCACGCCTATGATATTGCCAAAATCACGTTAGGATTGGCCAATCAGGAGCTAATAAAACCCCTTGTCGATATCCCCCGTATGGCGCAAATGTCTCAGAAAATGCTCAAAGACGCGCTGGATGCCTATACTACACTGGATATCCCGCTTGCTGAACAGGTTTGCCTAAACGATGATGAGGTCGATGACCTTTATTATCAGGTATTTCGGGAACTGCTGACATATATGATGGAAGATCCCAAAACTATTACGCAGGCCACTCAGCTTATCTTTGTTGCCCGCTACCTGGAGCGTATTGCCGACCATGCCACTAATATCGCTGAGTGGACGATTTATTTGGTGACAGGTCAAAGGCGGCGGAAAAAATAAAAGGCTACAACCATGCCCGTAATTCTTTATTGCAAAGTATAGTGTATGAACGTAAAAGAACCTGCTCAATTTAGAGCAGGTTCTTTTGTTATGACTCTGATTCGTAAGCAGGCAGCGTAACTGTGAATGTTGTCCCTACATCGACCAGGCTAGCTACCTCGATACGGCCGCCTAACATTTCGACAATAAACTTGGCAATGGCCAGGCCAAGACCGGTACCCCCGGCTGTGCGGGCCCGGGCCCGGTCAACCCGGTAAAAGCGGTCAAAGATGAGCGGCAAGTCTTTGGTCGGGATACCGATACCGGAATCCTTGACTTTGATTTTTATTTCATGATCTTCCTGCCAGCAGGTTAATAGTATTTTACCCCCTGCAGGGGTATACTTGATACTGTTCTCCAATAGATTTACAATAACCTGTTTAAGCCAGTCTGGATGGGCAAGGGCGGCCAGTGACTCTGTACCGCCTGTAATGATAAGGGTATGATTTTTCTGCTGCCAGCGGGGCTCCAGATCCTGTTTGGCGGCTTCTAATACCGGGCCGACTGTAACTGCCTCCAGTCTGACTTGTTCGCGGTATTCCTGGGCGCTGAGCCGGGCCAGACTGAGTAAGTCCTGAACTAGCCTATGCATGCGATCAGCCTCATCGTAAATGATGCGGATAAACTTCTCATTTAGTTCCGGCTGTGTGAGTGCCCCATCCAAAAGTGTCTCGGCAAATCCCTTGATTGCCGTTAGTGGGGTAGCCAGCTCATGTGACGCATTTGTCACAAAATCGGCCTGTCTGTCATGCATTTCCTGTAGGGTGGTTATATCATGAAATACGGTTAATATCCCGGGGACATCGCTTTCATTGCTGGTAAAGGGGGCCAGAAACACCTGAAAGACCCGCTTCTTCCCGTGAATATTTGTTTTAAGGTCAATAATTTTATTCTTTTTCCGAAGGATCGTTTCTTGCACCGCCTGATCTAACAGGCTATTGCCAATAACCTGGATATTGTGCTGCCCCAGCATTTGGTCGGTTATGCCGAAGATTGTCAGGGCCATATTGTTGGCGGTGGTGACCTTGCCAAAGCGATCCAGGAGAATAACAGCATCGCCCATATTCTGCAAAATAAGCTGGAGCTTGCGATGTTCGGCGATGGCATCATTGACTTTGTCTTCCAGGCTGGAGGTTAAGTTATTGATGGAATGAGCCAGAATTTCGAGTTCATCACCTGTTTTAATAAATACCCGCTTATTTAGCTGGCCCTTGGCGATGTCGTTGGCAGTATTAATAATGTTTTCGAGCGGGCGGGTATACTTATTGGCAAGGGCCAGACTGAAGATGATTGCCACAAGTGAGGTCAACAGACTGGCTGCTAACAGGGCTGATAATATCTTTCTGTAACCTGCGTCTACATGGTCAAGCGGCATAGCCACACGTACCACACCGGTAATCTCATTGTGAAAGAAAATCGGCGTGGATACATATAACAATGACTTATCCTGGGTTGCGCTTGTACGTATGGTATAGCCGTTTTTACCAGAAAGCGCGTCCGCTATTTCCGGGCGGTTGCTATGGTTTTCCATCAGGGACGGGTTTTGCTGGGAGTCGGCAATGACTGCGCCAGTGGTATCAATCACAGTAACCCTTAAGTCAATACGAGAGCTAAGCTCTTTAATTTTCTCATCGATCTGAGCCTTCTGAATGGGGCCAGACATGTCCCGGTAGATGAGCTCTTCAATAATTTTTCCCTGGTTAAGCATCGCGGTATTGAGACTGGCAATATTGTGCTGGTAAAAAAACCACAGTATATAGCTGCCAAGTGCTGTTAGTGTAAAAAGAATGAGCGCTAAAAAAGATACAACCAGCCGGTTGCGGAGGTTGCGAGCAAACATGTGTATCATACCTCCCGGGAACTAGTTTGTTGGTACTATTACAAATAATACCTCAAATTATGTAGTGTGGCTACCTAACTTTTCTTAACATTCCCTTAACATTCCCTTAACACAATCCCCATTCAAATGATTTACAATAAATATATAAGTTGCGTACAAACTATGAGGAGGTCAATATCAACCATGAAATTTTCTAAAAAAATGTTAGCAGGCGCACTGGCAATGATGCTGGGCGTTAGCTTAGTAGCTGGCTGTGGTGGCCAAAAAGAAACTCCCAAAGAAGCGCCGAAAGCGCAAGCTGAACTATCAGGTACTGTTACTGCATCTGGTTCGACGGCACTCTTGCCTTTCTTAAAACCAGCACAGGAAGAATTCCAGAAGAAAAATGCTAAAGTGACTGTAAATATTGCTGGTGGTGGCTCCTTTACCGGCCAAAACCAGGTGGCTGCAGGTTCGGTTAATATCGGTAATTCAGACGTACCTCTGCAAGATAGTCTTAAAGACAAAGGGCTTGTTGAAACCAAGCTTGTAGGCATTCCTTTCGTATTCATTGTAAATACTGATGTTGCTGCTGACAATCTGACCCAGCAGCAATATGTAGATATCTTTACAGGCAAGGTGACTAACTGGAAAGAAGTGGGCGGTAAGGATCAAAAGATTACGATCATTCATCGTGCCAAGTCTTCTGGATCCCGGGGGGCTATCGCTGAGATCGTGCTCAAAGGCGCAGCCTTCACAGACAATGCCGTTATTCAGGACTCTAACGGTGCCGTTAGAGCAGCAATCGGTAGTACGCCAGGCGCTATCGGTTATGTTGATGCCGCTTATGCCGATCAATCAGTCAAGACTCTAGCCTATAACGGTGTCAAATATAGCATCGATGATGTAGTAAGTGGCAAATACCCGGTATTTACCTATGGCCGTATGTATACCAAGGGTGAACCGACTGGCGCGGTGAAATCTTTCATTGAATATGCAACAAGCAAAGAATTCCAGGACGCGTATGCTGAGAAAAACGGATTTGTGCCTATCAATAAAATGAAACAGTAGTTTGCTGTAAAAAAGCTCTGGACCGAAAAAAACGGTTCAGAGCTTTTTTGTTTACTGTTACATTTTAGGCACGGAAAAACTAGACACCCTTTTTATTCCTCGAACTCAGGACTTTAGCAACAACCGCGCCTGTATAATAAAGCTGGTTCGGTGAAGAAACG
>JAQSXM010000395.1 GCA_029256645.1 Sporomusa sp.
ATTCTCCGGACATACTTTTACCAGAACACGTGCCATATGAAAAGTAGAGTCAAACTGATTTCGTAGAGCCTCTGTAATCAATCTTTTCATTGTAATCCCTTTCATTATTAAATATTCTATATACTGTGATGTCTCGCTTTGAATTCAGCACTTTTGCCCTGTCTATTGGTTTACCCGTACTAACCCAATGATTACAACAAGCAAAGCTGATAGGAGTGCAACTACGGTTCCTATTGCACATCCTTTTAACGCCCCTATTATGTGATGCATTGGATTTCGATATTCTGCTTTCATATCTTCCGTACCAGACCAGGCGTCCTTTTGCATAGGCTTCCGCCTTGCCAGTAGAGCCATCGCTGTCATTTCAGCAATATAAATTGAATAATCAACAATACACAATTTAGAAAGAATGCCATATATTAATCTTCAATTGATATGTTTATTCGATACTAAAAATTCTTAATTAGAATCGCATTGCTAAGGGTATTTCCTGCGATAATAATGGCAATTGCTATAATAATTGCTCCTATTATGATTTGATTTTCTTTTAAAAATTCTTTCACCTTTCTTACCTCCTACTTTTATTCATTGATTCACTATTTGTATGGCGAACCACCTTAAGCTTATACTGTGAAGTTAGGCTAAATGGGAGTAAGATTACTTCCTACTAACTAGAGGTTGCGAATTAGAACTTGTATTTTGTTTATAGAAAATAGGTTTCTATATATTCTGCAATGCCATCTTACTAATATATCTAATATTACATCCCCATGCTCTCATACTTTTGGATTCCCCGGTAAAAAATAGTTTTGGCAAGCAGGTAATACAAACCTGTTGCAACTAACACAATCAAGGTATAAAGTAACGTACGCTCTCCTCGGAGTATTAACACTGGGAAAAAGCCCACGAACCCCGCTGGTATCACAGACAATAATACAAACTGCATCCAGCCTGGATAAATAGTTATAGGATATTTGGCGTACTCACCGACACTATAGATTAGAAAGGTAGCATTTGTCTGACCACCGTTGCTCCAAAAGACGTTGCATGCGCCTATCAGATTGTAGGATAAACGTATCGCTGTACCAGTCAGGGCAAAGATGATACAAAGGATAATGGATAAGGGTGATACCCAGTCTAAGAGCACCAATCCCACTCCAATATTAATAATTCCCATGATCAGAACACCGATACCTTGCAGACCGATTTCGTAGGATAAAATTTGAAATAGTGGGGAAATTGGCCGAGCCAACATAACATCAAATTCACCCCGGAATACAAGTGCGGGGAGGTGCCAGATACCGTCCACAAAAATACTGGTCAGGCCCTCAGAAGCGCACATAAAACCAAGGATCAGGTAAAGTTCTCCCTCTCGCCATCCGGCAATATCAGGGATGTTACGGAACAGTACGAATACGATACCCATCATAAGCGTTCTCATCAAAATACCCGAAAAGACCATCATCCAAAAATTAACAGGGTATTCCATCTGGGTTTTGATGTATTGAGCTTTAAATTGAAAAAATATTTTTATCATATTTCAACCTCCTGCAAATGTCAGGTTTTTACGGATTTTAGCGTACAGAACCTCGTGAAGCACCAGAAACACCGCTATCCAACCAATTTGCAGTCCAAACGTTACCGGTAGTGGCATATGCGTGGTCTCGCCTAAGAATAATGAGATTGGCGTCTGCAGCATGAGGGGGAAAGGTGTACCATAGCTTATTGTTTTGAGCCACCCGGGGTACAGAGAAATGGGGATCAGGGCTCCGGAAAAAAATTCAGTAAGAGCGGTTCTGGTCCAGCTCAAGCCGAGGTGACTGGTCGTATAGAAGCACAAGAGACTAAAGCAGCTAACCAACATCATTCGTAGTATAATACCGAGCAGTAAGCTCAACAATGCTAGAGGGATTGCTGTCAACGAGGGCAGTGCCAGATGACTGCCGAATAATGTGAACAGCAACACTGCCATAGCGAAATTCACCAACGCCTGGGGCAGCATAGAACCTGTAAGCCCTGCCAGACTTTGATATAAAAATGGCACGGGCCGCATACACCGAGCTACAATAAGACCAGATCGAATCTCCCGGGAGATGTTGTTCTCGCTGGACCAGGTCAATAGGTTATTTATTGCAAAAGCAATGATGATGTATGTATACATACCTGCTCGATCATAGCTTCCGATTATACCGGTTTCACTCAGATTATAGAGAGAACGCCACAGCATAAACTGGCCTCCCAACAGTACCAAAGGCGTAAACAAATTAAGCAAAAAAGTCTTTTTATAGAATAGCGCACCCTGTAGATACAATCCCATTAACTTGTTAAACCGCCTCATGATTTCGCTCCCTCAGTGAAAATTCGGGAGACCACATGGTTAATACCTGGCTCTTCTATCGTAATATCCTGAATGTCAAAGCATCGGGAAACAATATCCATCATCTCACTGGAAGTATGGCTTCGAGTATCGAACGTCAACTTTGTAGTATGGTCATCAGGCAGTACAGTAATATCTGGAGCTATGGCTGTGATGTCTCCGATCATCGGTCCCTTGACAGTAATCAGCCGGGTGGTAGCGTAGTTGCTCTTCAAATTTGGTAAAGAGCCATGGTAGAAGATTTTCCCTTTTGACAGCACCAGTGCGTTATCACTGATTTGTTCAATGTCATCCAGGTCATGGCTAGTCAGCAACACAGAGATACCATTCTCCTGGTTCATTTTCCGAATGAACTTGCGTATGGCAAATTTTACGTTAATATCAAGTCCGATTGTAGGCTCATCCAAATACAATATCTTAGGGCTATGTAGGAAAATCAGGCCGATATCCGCTTTCATCCTTTGCCCCAAAGAAAGCCGCCTGGCCGGAGCATGAAGGATGGGTTCCAGTTCCAACAGTTCCGTGACCATCTTCATGTTTTTTTCAAACAGGTTGTTGTCCAGTTTATACAATACCTGGATAGCCCGGTAACTTTCGATAACGGGGATGTCAAACCATAAATTCGTCTTCTGACCAAAAATAACTCCGATTTTACTGAGATAATCCTCGTGGTGATGCATGGGGTTTCCACCATAGACTTTAACACTACCGGAGGTAGGATTTAATATACCCACCAGCATCTTAATCAAGGTGGACTTGCCCGCGCCGTTTTCTCCGATGCAAGCTAACGATTCACCTTCCTCCATAGTAAAGGAGATTCGATTAACTGCAGTTTTTTCCTCCCACTCGGTTTTGACAAGACTTCTAAAGGCTCCTTTTAAACCGGGCTGTTTGATATTCTGACGATAGACTTTTGTTAAATTTTCAGCTTGGATCAATTGCATTATATGTATCACTCCTCATCTATATTGCTTTTTCGAGATGGTTATGAAACCATCACGAATCAATTCTCTACAATAATTTCCGATAATTTCACTGATTTTTGTATCGCTTGCATTTCATTGAAGCCAAAATTGCTCATTGTTTCATCCCCCACTTTAGTATAATAATCATTATAATTTCCTTGCTTTGATTACGAATGTCACTGGAAGCATTTTGGCTTTTTTAGCAAAGTCATTATCCTTATATGATTGAATGATTTCTTCATCTGATTCTTCAATCATTTCGTCAATAACAAATCCT
>JAQSXM010000396.1 GCA_029256645.1 Sporomusa sp.
CGGCCCAATTCTTTTGCGAAATTGGCCAGACTAAACGCTGAACTGCTGCTTAAGCTTGAATATTATAATCCACTCGGTAGTGTAAAAGACAGAATTGCCAACTCAATGGTGGTGGATGCTGAAAAAACAGGCGTGCTTAAGTCCGGGTCGGTGATTATTGAGCCTACCAGCGGCAATACCGGTGTTGGCCTGGCCTTTGTGGCCGCGGCCAAAGGCTATCGTATTATTCTTACCATGCCGGACACCATGAGTCTGGAGCGCAGGGCTTTGTTAAAAGCCCTGGGCGCTGAACTGATACTGACACCAGGCGCTGATGGGATGAAGGGTGCTATCCGTAAAGCCGAAGAGCTTTCGGTACGGATTCCGGACTCTGTCATATTGCAGCAGTTCAATAATCCTGCCAATCCGGCCATTCACCGGGAGACAACAGCAGAGGAAATCTGGCGTGACACTGAGGGAAAAGTCGACATATTTGTCGCCGGTGTAGGCACCGGCGGTACCGTTACCGGTGTTGGTGAGGTGCTTAAGGCTCGTAAGCCGGGTGTCAGGATTGTTGCCGTTGAGCCAAATGATTCTGCTGTATTATCAGGCGGTAATCCCAGCCCGCATCAGATTCAGGGCATTGGGGCCGGCTTTGTGCCCAAGGTGTTTAGGTTTGAGGCTGTCGATGAAATCTATAAGGTAAAAAATGATGAGGCAATTGATACGGCCCGGGTGCTGGCGAGGGTGGAGGGCTTGCTTGTCGGCATTTCCTCCGGTGCTGCTGCATTTGCTGCCGCTCAGATAGCCAGGCGGCCTGAGAATGCCGGAAAAACGGTGGTTGCTCTGCTGCCGGATACTGGGGAACGGTATTTATCAACGGTTCTCTTTAAAGATCTGACAGACGAAGGCAGCCTATATTGGCGTTAAAAGACGCAATTATGCTATAGTTATAATTAAATATACAGGGTAATTCATTTTTACTTGAATATGTTGACTAGACGAACCAGAGGCGCTGATCTGCAAGGCAGAGATCTGCGCCTTCCCTGTTATTTGGGGAATGATATACAGTAAAGTATATTGGGAGGGGATTTTGGTGAGTGTTCTCGATTTGGTAAAAAAACGCTATTCTGTGCGCAAATATGAGGATAGGCCGGTGGAAGCAGAAAAGCTGCAAAAGCTATTGGAAGCTGGCCGCGTTGCACCTTCAGCACATAACAATCAGCCCAGCCGGTTGATTGTTATGCGGGAGCAGGCAGGTCTGGAGAAACTCAAAAAAGGGGCTAATGTATATGGCGCACCTCTGGCTATTATTGTGGTTAGCGATCATGACACTGCCTGGGTACGGCCCTATGACAAGAAAAAAAGTGTGGATATTGATGCCAGTATTGTTACCGATCATATCATCCTGGCGGCAACTGAACTGGGCCTGGGAACGCTGTGGGTATGTTATTTTGATCCGGCTGTGATTCGCCAAGAATTTAATATTCCGGACCACCTTGAACCAATTAATATAATTGGGGTCGGCTACGCTGCCGGGGAAGCTAAGTCACCGGACCGGCATAACGAAGCGCGCAAGCCGTTAAACGAAATTGTCATTTGGGAAAGCTATTGATTAACATCTACCCATAGGCGGCTACGCTGAGGAAGCAGGAAGTAAGGCTGGGCAGACAATCAATGTCTGTCCAGTTTTTGTTGTGATAGATAGGAAAATAAAACATAAGGAGTGGTTGTAATGAAAATTATTGGGTTGGTTGGCAGTCCGAGAAAAAACGGCAATACCGATGTGCTGGTGCAGAAAGCTTTGGAAGGTGCTAAAGCGCAAGGGCGTGAAACCGGCATTGCGCGTGAGCATAAGCAGTTTCTGCAAACTGCCTATGCAATAGGCAAGGAACTGGCCGACTGGTAACATGTACCCCATGCCGTGATTTAAATGTTTCTCCGCTGGTTTATTTACCTGGCAGTGAACCTATGATGGGTAACAGTAAAGGGGGGAATATCTATGAGTGAGACTGTCCGGTTAATTCGTTATGAAGAACTTGAAAAATTGTTGGTTTTATATAAAAAATTGAACCCTGACGATCCGGAATTTATCAGAGACGGTGCGTTGGATTTATTATGGAGCGAAATTCACCATGACCCGGGTTTACATTACTTGGTTTTAGAGACACAAGGTGAGCTGGTGGCAACCTGTGCTCTGGCAATTATTAAAAATCTCACCCGGAATGCGCGTCCCTATGGATTAATTGAAAATGTTGTTACTCATCCGGATTATCGAAAAAGGGGTTATGGCACAAAGGTGCTGCATAAAGCCTTGGACATTGCCCAAGAAAATAATTGCTACAAAGTTATGCTACTAACCGGGTCAAAGCAGGAAGCAACATTAAGGTTTTATGAAAAAGCAGGATTTGCCAGAGGAGTAAAAAGCGGTTTTAACGTTTATATAAATCCATAACATTATAAGCCTAGATAGGCTGACTGTAAAAGCAGCGGCTGAGAAGTTCGGTTTTTGGAAAAGACCTAACGAAAAATTTGGTCATGGCATGATTCAGTTTTGGGAGAAAGAGAGGGTTCGTAGCTTCGGCAATTAATGTCAGGGATGGTACTCTTATCACCAGATCGGGGGGATGGAATGTGGGGCAAACCCAGGACAATTTATTCCGGTGTACGGCCGGGCTGTATGACCTTGATGAGCGAAGTGTGACAAAGGATGATATAGATTTTTACCGGAAGCAGGCTGCCGGATTAGCCGGTGGCATACTGGAACTGGCCTGCGGCACCGGCCGGGTTTCCATCCCCCTGGCAGTCGCCGGCAATGAGGTCTGGGGCATTGACTTGTCGAAAGAAATGCTGGCTGAAATGACGGCAAAAATACAAGAGCTACCGGTAGCAGTGCAAAACAGGCTGCATGTATTTCATGCTGATATGACGAAGTTTGCGCTTGAAAAAACCTTTTCTCTCATCATTATTCCGTTCAGGGGATTTCAGGCCCTTATCTCCAATGAGCAGCAGGGCGCTTGTTTAGCCGCCGTTTACCGCCATTTAGCGGACGACGGACGGTTCATTATTGATGTTTTTCGTCCCTATGCCCGGTTGGATGAGGCCTGGGTTCAGCCGGAAACGCTGGATTGGGAGCTGGTTGATCCTAAGACCGGAAATACGGTGCGAAGGACCAGCATCAGGCGGAAAATTGATGTTGAGGAACAGATCATCTATCCGGAGCTGGTGTATGATGTTCATGAGCAAGGAACCATCAGGCGGTTGGTGGAACCACTTGCCTTAAAATATTATTATGAAGACCAGATTAGAAATCTCCTAACAGCTTACGGATTTACGATTGAAGATGAAATGGGTTATTATGACGGACGGTCAATCAGTAAGGGGCCGGAGTTGATATTTATCTGCAAGAAGTAGCATTTCCACAGTGCCCTGGGATGAGGTGGGACCTATCCGGCTGTCGGTAACGTTTGAAGCGAAAGGCGAAGCCGGGGAGCGTCAAAATAGCGGCTGAAATCCAACGGCGTCTCAGTGATGTTGGTTTTGTTTTTGCGTGACAGGGGTAAATTGATGGATCTTCATGGCCTAATAGGGTATTACAGTTGACATCCCAGGTAGTCTGTGCTATGTTAATTACTA
>JAQSXM010000397.1 GCA_029256645.1 Sporomusa sp.
TAGAGTTTTGCCCCCTAATATCTAATAGCTGTAGGCATTTAAAAAATTTATTTACTATAATTTTCTTAACTTTAAGTATATTATAAATTAAGTACACAGAGCTTGTCAATCTTTTCCGAGGATACATTTATTTTTTAGTGGTAAAACAGCCCTCCTGATTACTTAACTTAGGCCTCTGCAGTTATGTAAGAAAAAAAGGTTTGTGGTGAAATAAATTTCATCACAAACCCATAGATTTTAATTATTTATTGAAAGTCCGAGAAGTTTTCAAATTTCCCTAATACCTTTAATGATTCTTTAGCTTCCTCAAAGGTAGATCCCAGTTTTTCTACTTTCCTTGTATTAGTATTCAATAAGAGAAATTCACCATCGGAAACAGCAACCTGCTCTTCCATGTCATCACTATACCAGAAGCTTGTGAAGTCTGACATAATTATGGGCACGTGAACCATCTCCCTATTTTACTGATATAATGGAATATTCGGCAAAATTAAAGCGATTCCTGCAAGTCCCAATAAATAACCTTAAATTATTCAAAAAATAGCTTGCGAAAAATAGCGATGACCAGTACAACCCAGGCCACGGCTGCCACCGCAATCATCCCTAGAATATAGGGCATGCGCCGGCCCCATTTTTCACTCTGCCGTTTACTCTCCGCCAGTACCGGGGCAGGCAGCAACTGTGTCAAAAACAACATAGCCCCCGTGACCAGCGTAGCATCATCTGCAATTCCCAGCAGCGGCAGATAATCAGGTATGATATCAATCGGGCTGATCAAATAGATGAGCAGCGCAGTCAATATGCCTTTCACATATTGAGGGGTTAACGGATGGCGCCAGGCATAGTATAAAATTACTGCATTATCCCGCAGGACCTTGAGCCAAGCCCCCAAGCGGAACATACTGCCTCCTTTAATCATGTGATCACCAACCCTCGAGGTTTTTATTCAAACGTAAAATATACACCCAGCCAGCCACTCTCAACCTTGACGCTAAAATCGCCTGATCCCAGCCGGTTGCTGATCGCATAAGGCTGATGTTGGGTTAACGTTACATTGTCAAGCGGCCATTTAACCCCACTGATTGACACGCCGGAGCATGTACCGGCAAGCGCCATTAGTGAGATAACTTTAGGCTGCTGCTGCCACACGGTTACGGTTAGCGCAGATGGGCCACTTAAAAAAGCCATCACTTCCTGCTCATCAGCCAGAGCGACCGGGTAAAGCCCCCATTCCCGGCTCCAGATAAGTGACATGACATTGCTAAAGGTATGATCAAAGCGCCCGCCCCAGGCACCTGTGAGCACAACAGCTGCCGGGCCGCATGTTTGTCCCATGATTTGCAACGCAAGCTGCAGGTCGGTAAGATCCTTGTCACTGGGGTATTGCTGGATCATGATATTTTGTTGTTTCGCCCAGAGCCAGGCGTCCGGGCAGGCACTGTCGCCATCGCCAATTAACCGTTCCGGCACCAGCTGGTCGGACTTGCACAGGTTAATACCACCATCAGCGCACCAGAACCGGTAGAATTCCAGACAGTCCCTGAGCCAGTTTGCATCCGGGGCCCGTCCACTCAATAGCAGCACCAAACGCGTCTCAGGCAGTGGTTCCGAAAACTCGGCTATAAATTGGCCGGGGAAAAATACTTTGTTATTTTTCATCATCCTATTAACTTCGCTGCAAAGCCGCAGACTCCCTGCCCCAACTTACTGTTTAGCCGGTTTTCGTATCCGTTTAACAGAAATGAGTGCACCCGCCGTTGCTAAACAGGCACCCACCAGCAGGGCATCGTGATAGCCGGCCATAAAAGCCGCTACCTGCTGGGCGTCTGTTGGCTGGCTCAAGCCACCGAGGCTGGCAACGCGCTGGTATTCCAGAATAGATACAGCCACAGCCGTGCCACAGACCATCCCGAAATTCCGGGCCAGGGCGTTAATACCGCCAGCCACCCCCAGCTGCCGGGGCTCGACAGAGCTCATTACACTGTTATTATTCGGTGACTGAAACAGGCCATTGCCTAACCCCATCACTGCCTGCGCGCCCATAATCAGCCACAGTGTAGCATCCAAATGCAGCTTAGCAGTCATTAACAGCCCCGCAGCCATCAGCCCCAGGCCAACAGTTGTCAAGGTAACCGTGCCGACCTTGTCTGACAATATGCCGCTCACCGGGGCGGTTATTGCCATAACCAAGGGAAAGGCCGACATAATTAAGCCGGTTTTCGCCGGTGCAAAAGACAATACATCATGGAGGAAAAACGGCAGCAGCATCGTGTTGGTAAACATCGCCGTAAAGGAAAGGAATCCAGCCAGATTACCGGCCGAGAAGGCCATATTTTTGAATATGGATAATTCAAGCATGGGTTGCTCTATCCTGGTTTCATACCACACAAATACGCCAAAAACAATCAAAGCAAAACTCACGCAGGTAATGGTAGTAAGCGAAGTCCAGCCCCACTCGGTGCCATAGCTCAACGCCAGCAAAAAACTAACCATACTGGCGGTAAAAAATATTGCCCCCAGGTAATCTATCCGTTCCTGGCATAAGTCCCGGTCCACAGGCAGAATCAGCCGCACCCCGGCATAACCTAGTATACCCACAGGAATATTAACAAAAAATATTGAGTGCCAGCCAAAATGTTCGACAAGCAAACCACCGATGCCCGGGCCGCTCAAACTTCCCAACGCAACCACGGTGCCAATCACCCCTAAAACCTTGCCGCGTTCACTCTGCGGAAAGCTTCCGGTCACAATCGCCATAGAATTAGCCATAAGTGCCGCCGCACCGACAGCCTGTAGTACCCGAAACCCAATAAGCAG
Source organism: Sporomusa sp. (assembly GCA_029256645.1). The sequence continues at coordinate 2,818 of JAQSXM010000397.1, forward strand.
ACCAATCGAATTGGCAATACCACATAACAGAGAACCGGCAGTAAACCCGATGAAGCCAAATCCGTAGACTGTCCGCCGCCCCCAAATATCCCCTAGGCGCCCCACAAGCGGCAGCAGGCTGGTAATGACAAGCAGATAAGCGGTAACAACCCACTGGGCTGTAGTAATATCTGTATGTAAGGCAGCCGTAATGGGCGGCAAACCAACATTGACAATCGATGCTGTCATTGTCGCCATAAAAGATCCTGTAGCAACAACGCCGAAGATTAACCACTTATAATAACTAAGACCCTGTAATTTCTCCTGCATCATTAGCTCCTCTCGCTGGTTAAGACCCGTATAGTTAGTCTATCTTCATATCTCTTGAGAAATTCCACCTAAGAAAAGCAATTTCCTCTGGTAAATTCCCCCAGATAGGAAAAGTCAGCATACCCTGTATTACGTGTATGCTGACTACTATTGTCCTCGTATCTGTTGAAATTATTCGGCAAGCCGTTGTTCAGCCACCGGCAAAACCCTGACACTTGGTACAGGGCTGAGTGCAGTAAGCGGGTTGCACTCAAGATCACTATAGGCTGTAATACCATGTTCGCTCATATCTAAGCCTTCAAGCTCCTCTTCGACAGTCACCCGGATACCAATAGCTGCCTTTAAAAAAGCAAACAGGCCATAGGTAGCAACAAACCCCCATAGCGATACAGCCACTACCCCCAGGGTTTGAATACCCAGCAAACCAAGGCCGCCGCCATACAAGAGGCCACCCTTCTCGGCGAAAAT
>JAQSXM010000398.1 GCA_029256645.1 Sporomusa sp.
GCCTGTCCCTATCAGGCTATCTGGTGGAATGAAGAACATGATACTCCTCAAAAGTGCACTTTTTGCGCCCACCTGCTTGACCAGGGCTGGAAAAAGCCGCGCTGTGTGCAAGCCTGTCCTACCGGCGCACTTAGAGCCGAATATGTGGAAGACGCCGAAATGAGCCGTATCTGTCAGGTCAATAATCTAGAGGTGCTGCAACCGGAGTATAATACGCATCCCAGTGTGTATTATCAGAATTTGTATCGATTTACTAAGTGCTTTATTGCTGGCAGTGTTGCAGTTGATAGCAACGGTGTTATTGACTGTGCCGAAGGGGTTCGGATTAGCCTGTTCTCTGATCAGAAAAAGCTTTCTGAGGCAGTTACTGATAATTTTGGGGACTTCAAAATTGATAACCTGTCTGCAAACAGCGGTTATTATACTATCGAGATTGAGATGATTGGATTTAAGAAGACCACAGTGACAGTTGAATTAACTGCCAGTCAGAACATCGGTACTGTATACCTGGGATAAAATTGCTATAAATTCAATACTATACTCCAGGCCCTTTCGTTTACAGAATTAATTCTAACGACAGGGCCTGGTTTTTTACCGACAGGGTCTTGCATGAAATCCATGCGAGCGATGATTCTATCACTTGTTGTGATCTCTTTGCTTTTAAAATAATAAATTTGGTATAATAAGAATAAAGGATTTTTAGGAGATGAGCATCATGGGCAAGCGCGCAGTCAAAAGGGATAAGGTTTATACTTACGCCGACTACCTGACTTGGCCTGAAAATGAGCATTGGGAGCTCATATACGGTACAGCCTATGCAATGAGTCCAGCCCCTAACAGACAACATCAAGAAATATCAAGAAATCTATTAGTTGAATTTGCCGTTTATCTTAAAGACGAGAAGTGCCAAGTATATGCAGCACCATTTGATGTTCGTTTACCACAAAAGAATGAGGACGAGAACACTACCACGACAGTAGTACAGCCAGATATAACGGTTGTTTGCGATGTTAGTAAGCTTGATTCTGCTGGTTGTAAAGGCAGTCCAGATCTTATTATAGAAATCTTATCACCATCTACAGCAAGCCATGATGTTATCAAAAAACGAAAACTTTATGAATCCAGTGGAGTTTTTGAATATTGGGTAGTTGATCCGGCTCATCAGATAATTACTAGATTCTATATGAATGAAGAATTGTCTGAGTACAGAAAAGCGGAGTATTTCGGTAGGGAGGGTATTATCACTCCCATCATCTTACCTCAACTTCAGATTAAACTGGAAGACATATTCCGTAACAGTATAATAGAATAATGGCTGTCATTAGACTGTTTTTCATGAGAAGACCCCCGAGTATTCGGGGGTCTTAAAATTTGTCGACCAGGCCTGAAGGGCGATTTTGCACCTGATTTGACAATTCGCTCAACCATAATGGTAGCGACGGGTTGGTATTTGATTTTTTCCAGGCAGCTACGATATTGAGCGAGTGGTCGTCGCCTTCAAAGTCAACAAAACGAAGGCTGGAATTTGCATAATATTCAAGGTGGTGAGGTAAAATTGCAATCCCCATGCCTGTTTCAATCATTAATAATATGCCTTCATGAAGGCGCGGCTGGCTAATGATATTGGCCATAAAGCCTCGATTGGCGCATATTTCTGCTGTTCGATAGACCGCCATAGGGGCTGCTTGAGGTGAAAGCGTGATGACGGGTTCATTAGCCACTGCCCGGAGATCGATTGTAGTCTCGTTGGCCAATGGATGATCGGCAGGCAAAACTGCGCAGAGAGTATCGGTATATATTGTTTTTGTCATGATGCCGGTCCAGTTTTGGAGGGCAAAAGATACGGTAAAGCCAACATCAATATCCCCCTGAGTGATTGCTTTATTTAGCTCCTCCCACTGCAGGATGTCTAAATGCAAATTAACGTTAGGATATTCTTTGCGAAAGATTTTTATTACTGCCGGCAGAAAATTTTGTACGGTTGATTCCAGGTAGGCGATTTTTAGACTGCCTGCAAGTCCGGATGCAGCTTGGCGCGCTCGTCTGACAGCCTCAGAGGATTTGGCAATTAGTGAGTAGGCCTCTTCTAAAAATACCAAACCGGCAGCCGTAAGTTGAACCGAGTGCGTATTACGGGTAAAGAGCTTTACCTTGAGTTGCTTCTCAAGATCGGCGATCTGCTGACTTACTGTTGATTGTGTTAAATAGAGATGTTTTGCGGCTTCGGTAAAACTCAAACGTTCAGCTACACAAGTAAAACATAGCAATTGGCGAATATCCATAAATCAAATCCTCCCTGCTTTCTGGATTGTATTTTGGTTATTATATTTTTAAATTAGTGTTAGAAAAATTGCTAATTTCCCAAAAGGACTGTCCTGAGTTATCATAAGATTATAAAAAATTCAGACAAAACATGATAAACATATCTTAGCATGTAGATACAAGTTTGTACATGTTAAGATAATAAACGGATGTTAATAGAGGAGGCAGGAAGAATGGCTCGGATTAGGGCTGTTTATTACCAGGTGGCAGATGAGTTGAAGGAAAAGATTATGACAGGCGGACTAGCTCCGGGAGAGATGATACTATCGGAATCTCAGTTAGCCGAATTATATGACATTAGCCGGACTACAGTCCGGCAAGGCATTGGACTGTTAGTAGATTCCGGCTACCTTTACTCTGTTCCTGGAAAAGGTTACTTTGTGGCTGCACCAGCTTTAAACAAGATAATAATGAACGTTACAGAAGCTCCTTTTATTGGGCAGAATCCCAGCGTGTTAATGAGTAAAGTGGATGTAGTGGCAGCGGATGAGATCTTGGTTGAGAAGCTTAGGGTACGTCCGGGTGAAAGTACACTAAGGATGCAGCTAATCGTAAACTCTCCTGATGGCCCGGTGGCGATTGATTGCAGGCATATTCCTTATCGCAAAGGTCAGCCTTTACTGGAAAAAGAACTGCAATACGCCGATTTTCCTGATGCCGTTGCCCGTCATTCCAAGCTGGTTGTGGCGAAAAGTAATTTGACTATTTCCGCTGTTCCCCTAAATAAGACCGAGGCTGAAATGCTGGAAGTCGAGGCTGGGTTTCCGGCACTATGTATTGAGCAGGTGCTGTATGATGTCGGCGGCAAGCCACTTGGCTGGTCAAAAACAAAATATCGTAGTGACCGGTATGTTTTTGCGGGAATCACTCATGCATATTCGGGAAAGGTGTGATCGCATGCTTCTGGCAACAAATAAGATTTTAGTCGCAGCGGTGGTACGGATTGAAGAAGACAAGGTCATCCAATTGGTTAAGCGTAGTCTGGATCAAGGCGTAGATCCGAACGTCATCATGGAAGAAATGCGTACTGGTCTGGAGATTGTACACGAGTGGTATAACAAAGGCAATTATTTTTTAGCTGATCTCATCATCGTGGCCGAACTGTTCAGTAAAGTGAAAAATATAGTACAGGATCAGAATGTTTTGTTAAGTGCGGCCAATACTGTTGATGTCGTGTTCGGAACAGTCAAACACGACATTCATGATATCGGTAAAAACATGGCTATCAGCGTCATGCAATCTGCTGGTCTAAAT